>JBDTNP010000498.1:0-2628 GCA_039933695.1 Betaproteobacteria bacterium
GGCGGCGGTGCCGCGCGGCATGGCGCTCGCGCTGCTGCTGATCGCCGCAGGTCTCGCCTCTTCGGTGCTGCATCTGGCCAAGCCGTCGAATGCGTGGCGCGCGTTTGCGCGCTTCCGGACGTCATGGCTGTCACGCGAGGCGGTGCTTGCGGTGCTGCTCTTTCCGCTGGTCTTCGCCTATCTGGTCGCGGTGGCTTTGGATACCGCGGGCATGGCGCGCGCACTGCTCGCGATCGCGGTCTGCCTGCTCTCCTGGGGCCTGCTCTTTTGCACGGCGATGATCTACGCGAGCCTGAAGCCGATCCGGCAGTGGCGGACCGGATGGACGCCAGCGGCGTATCTGCTGCTCGGCCACTGGTCCGGCGCACTGATCGCCGTCGCGCTCGCCATCGGCTACGGTGGCGAGCCGGTCAGCTGGGCATGGCTCGCTGCGGTCCTCGGCGTGGCGGCGCTTATCGTCAAGCTCGGCTACTGGCGCCATGGCGCCGCCGATCGCGGCGGCAAATCGGCGCTGACGCTCGAGCAGGCGATCGGTGTGCCGCAGGGCGTCCGGCCGCCGGGTGTCAGCGTTGCGCAGGCGCGGCTTTTCGACGCCGGCCACACGCAACGGACATTTCTCACCGACGAATTCGTCTTTCGCATCGCGCGGCAGCACGCACAAGCCGTGCGCGGCGCCGCGCTGGCGCTCGGCTTCGGCATCCCGCTGATCTGGCTCGCCACGGGGCCGCGCCACTGGGCCGCAGCGGCCTCGGTCGCCGTGCTCGCGATCGTCGGACTTCTCGCCGAGCGGTGGCTCTTTTTCGCCGACGCGCGCCATACGGTGCGCCTCTATCATGGTGATGCCCGAACCTGAGATGCTCGAAGTCGACGTCTGGCGCGGCGGCTGCGACGGCAGCGGGCGGTTCCAGACCTACACGGTGCCGCGCCAGGACGCGCAGACGGTGCTTGATGTCGTCACCTGGATCCAGCGCAAGCTCGACCCGACGCTCGCCTACCGTTTCTCCTGCCGGGTCGGCATGTGCGGCTCGTGCGCGATGACGGTCAACGGCCGCGCCCGCTGGACCTGCCGCACGCATGTCGCCAAGGTGGCCAGCGGCAAGCGCCTGCAAATCGCGCCGCTTGCCAACCTGACTGTCGTGCGCGACCTGGTCGTCGATATGCGCGAGTTTTTCGACAAATGGGCGAAGGCCGGCGGCCAGTTCACGCCGACCGCGTCTCGCCGCGACGATTTCGCGCGCGTCGCGCCCGAGTCGCCGGCGCGTCGCGAAGTCGACGCGGCGATCGAGTGCATCGGCTGCGGCATCTGCTACGCATCGTGCGACGTCGTCGCGTGGAATCCGGCCTACCTCGGTCCGGCGGCGCTCAACCGGGCCTGGACGCTGCAGAACGACGTGCGCGACGGCGGGCGCGTCGAGCGGCTGGCCGCGGTCGCCGGCGACGCCGGTTGTCACGCCTGCCATACGCAGGCCGCCTGTACCGAGCGCTGTCCGAAGCAGCTTTCGCCGACGGCGTCGATCGCCGGGCTCAAGCGCATGGCGGCTCGCGCGGTGCTCAAGGGCGAGCTGTGAGCGCGCGCGGCGAGACGCGCCTGTGGCTGGCGCAGCGGGCGAGCGCGGCGGTACTCGCGCTGTGCGTCCTGGTCCATCTGGCGACGATGATCGTCGCGGTGAACGGCGGCCTGACCGCCGCCGACATTCTCGGCCGCACGCGCGGCAATCCGGCGTGGGCCGCCTTTTACGCGGTGTTCGTCGCGGCGGTGGCGATCCACGCGCCGATCGGCTTGCGCACCATAGCTTCGGAGTGGCTGCAATGGCGCGGTCGCGGCGCCGATGCCTGCTGGCTTGTCGTCGGCGTCGCGCTGTTCGTCATCGGTCTCCGCGCCGTCGCGGCCGTCGTGCTGTGAGAACGGCCGGCTGGCGCAACCGCGACCACCCGTCGTACTGGGCGTTCCTGGTCCACCGCGTCTCGGGCCTCGCGCTGGCTCTGTTCCTGCCGCTGCATTTCTGGGCATTGGGACAGGCAATCGCCGGCCAGGCGGCGCTCGACGATTTCCTGCGCTGGACCGAGCAACCGCTGCTCAGGGCCTCCGAAGTGGCGCTCGTCTTCCTGCTCGCCGCGCATCTCGCCGGAGGCCTGCGTCTGCTGCTGGTCGAGTTCGTCGGCTGGCACCGCCAGGCGCCGCGGAGCTGGGTCGCAGTCGCGGCGGGCGTCGCGCTGTTCTGTGCGCTGACGTTCGCGCTTAACCTATACTGAGCGCATGCTTCGCATCGATCCGGGCCTCGTTGAAAACGTCGCCAAGGAACTCTACATCCGGGCGCTGAAGATCCTGCCGCCCGACATCAAGCAGGGTTTCGCCGCGCTGGCCGCGCGCGAGACCGCGACTACGGCGCAAAACGTGCTGGGCACGATGATCCGCAACATCGCCGTTGCCGAGGCGACCGATAACCTGCTCTGCCAGGATACCGGCATTCCGATCTACAACGTCACGATCGGGCGCGGCGTGCAGTTCGGCGACGGCGACGGCGCGGCGCTGAAGGCCGCCATTCGCAAAGGCTGCGAGCGGGCGACCCGCGAGCATCCGCTGCGCTCGTCGATCGTGCATCCGTTGACGCGCAAGAACGAGCACAC
>JBDTNP010000499.1:0-3231 GCA_039933695.1 Betaproteobacteria bacterium
AGGAAGACCTGACGCAGCTCAAGGCGGATCTGGCAACGTGGCTCGCTTGATTCGATCCCGGTGTTGGTCTCGGGCCGAAGGGCAACCTCCAGCCGACTACCTTTCAATGTTCCCACCTATCGACTAACGCACCCGGATAAAGCCGGTCGAGCACCTCCCTGGTCGCATCGGCAAGAAATTCGCGCAATGCGCTCCCCATGTGCTCGGTATCGCAAACCGGCTGGCGTTTCGCCCAGAGTTGGGTGAGACGATCACGACGTTCCTCGATGATCTGCGCGACCAGCGGCGGCCAGAAGGACGGGTACTCGGTCTCGGACCAGTCGCCACGGCCGCGCCCGTAATGCGCGACCGCGAGATAGCGCAACAGGGCCGATCCGGCCAGCCCTGTCAGCAAGGCATCTTCCCAGCGCAGCGTGGTACCGGATTTGCCTCGCGCCAGGTTCATGCCGCGGGCGATGCCCGCGCCGCCGAGGGCGCCGAGCACGGCGCCGGTGAGCATGCCGGCACCGAACGTCAATCCCCCCGCGGCGAGGTCGGCGGCGAGCCCGCTCAATGCACCCGACACGACGCCGCCCATCATCGCGGCCTTGCCTTCGCTCATCGGCGCATCCAGCGCGAGGCCGGCGGCGAGCCGCGCGAGCACGTGGCCTTTCGCCCGGCCATCGAGTTCGTATAGCGCGATCAGACGGTCGGTGCTTGCGTTAATCGCCTGGTCGAGTCGCGTCGCCATCGCGTCAGATGCGCGCGCCTTCGCCTTCTCGATCTCCTCGGTGCCGAGCCCCAAGCTCCGGCCGATGGCGCGCAGCGCGCCTCCATCGGCTTCGGGAAGAACTTCGCGATCGCAGGACGCGGCGGCGATCGGTGCCGCGAGCGCCACCATCGCCTGGTCGAACTGCGTCAATCGCCGTGCGCGCCACGCGTCGACGAGCCGTCGATACGACGCCCGGCGCGCTTCGGGAAGGACATCGCCAACGATGTCGAGCAGTGCGATCTCCTGAACCCAGCAGCGCGCGAACGCATCGAGCGTCATCACCGCGCGGATGGCCGGCCGCGGACCGAGCGCAGCCCGCCAGCTCGCCTCCTCCGCCTGCTCCTGATCGCGCGGCCGCGGCCGGCCCGTCTGGTTGATCAACACGATGACGGGTTTCCCGACCCACTCGAGGATATCCAGTTCGGGCGCGAGGTATCCGGCGTCCCCGGGCGCCTCCGAGGCATTGACGAGATAGAGGACGACGTCGGCCTGGTCGCGAACGTTGCGCACCACCTGCTGCGACAGGAAAAACGCGCGGTCCTGGAAGCGGTCCCAAACCTGGGACAGAAACCATCCGACCGGATTGCTCTGCTGCCGCAGTCGCCGCGCGAGCCGCGCGCTGTCGCCGAAGCCCGGCGTGTCCCATAGCACCAGCGTCTCGCCGGTGTCGGTGGCGATCAGCGGATAGCACGAGGCTTCCTGCGTGACGTGCTGGGCGTCGCGCACCGAACCTACGTCGCGTCCGAGGAGCGTGCGCGCGAGCGTCGTCTTGCCCGCGTTGGTATGCGAGATCAGAGACAGCGCGATGGTGCTCGTCTTCACCGGCTGGTGACGGCCCGGTCGATCGCGTTTTCGGCCGCAGCGAGGTCGGGTGCCGCCAGATCGACAAAGACCGCGGGCACGCCGGCCTCTTCGCTCATCCGCGTCCACGCCGCGCGACGATCCGACAGGCGGGCAGGCTCGCCGTGCCAGCGCGCCGCCAGGGCGCTTTCGTCGACCAGGGCCAGCAGCGCCTCGGCGCCGACACTGTGGCGAGCGAGCGTCGCCAGGAATGCGCCGTGCACCTCGCGCTCCGGCGTTGCGCTCGCATGGAACAATCCGATGAACGTCGTGCCTGGCTCGGGCTGGGCCACGGCGGCCAGTGCATCCTCTGCCCCGTAGGCGACCGGCTGCGCGACCACGATCGCCGCGCTGCCGCCGAACACGCGCGCCACGACGGCTTCGAGTCCGGCCAGCGCCTGAGGTCCGGGCGCGTAGCTGTACGGGATCACGCGCACTCGCGCCGCCCGGCCTCGATAGCCGCGAAGCAGGCGCTGGAAATACGGCTCCTCCAGCGGCAGTGGCAGATTCGCGGCGCGATGGCGTTCGACGATGCCGGCGACAAGCGCGAGCAGCAGCCGGGGAATAATCACGACCGCCCCGAGCGTGGCGGCCATCAAATGCAGCCAGCGCGCGGCGTTTTCGCCGCCGGGCGCGCGGATCACGCCGATGGCGGCGACGTCCGGCACGCTGATGCCGGTGATGAACGCGCCGGGTGCGTAAGCGATGGCCAGGATCGCCCGCACCGCCGGCGGATCGAGAAACGTGCTCTCCCAGCTCGCGTGGTACTCGAACGCGAGACCGCGCAGGTAGATGCCCGCGATCACGCCCGAGGCGAGCGCTGCCGCCGCGAGGTGCAGGATGCGCGCCGATCGCATACCGTAGAGTGCGGCCGACCGGCGTGCCCATTCATCGACGAATGCGAGGATCGCGCCGCGAATCGGCCCTGCGCGGCGTGGCAGAGAGAGTCCACCGGCGAGGCGCGTCACCGCGCGGCGCAGCGGGCCGGGCGTCGCGTCGTCTCCGTATCGAAGCACGTAGCCGATCGCGACGGCGAGATAGACGAAGAGATTCCACAGCAGAAGCCCCAGCACCGGCGGGGCGAGCACGTTGACCCGGCGCGCCGCATCGACCTGGTCGAGAAAAACGCCGAGCGCAAACGCCAGGGCGACGATGACGGTACCGACCCAGGGACGCCAGCGCAGCGCGCGCACCGCGCGCGGCAGCGCGGGGTGGCGCGTGCCGAGTTTCTCGATGGCAAGCATCGCCCGGCGCGCGACAAACGCCTGCGGCGTGCTTTCGGCGCCGACGACCTCGGCGGCGGCACGGCTCGCCCATGCGCGGTCTTCATCGCTCCACAGCGCGCGCGCTCCGTCCGAGGTCTCGACGGCCCGCAACGCGATCACGTTCAGGGCGGAAAATTCATCCATACCGCTGGAATTCTACGCGGCGGCCGAAGCTTCGTGGACCGCGCCCGCTTTGCGCTAGTCGGCGTAGTCCACGCTCGATAGCGGACGCGCCACTTCCTCGAGCGGCTTCCGCTCGGCCGCAACGCCGAGCCACCATGCGACGGCAGCCGCGGCCAGCATCAGGAGCGCCCCCAGCGCATAGCCCCACGCGATCGCGCCTGGTTCGCCCGTTCCAATAAGTGCGCCGAACAA
>JBDTNP010000500.1:0-5120 GCA_039933695.1 Betaproteobacteria bacterium
TCCCGGCTACCGGCCGCGGCCGCAGCAACTCGCCATGGCCGAGGCGATCGCGCTCGCCATAAAGACGCGCGGCCAGCTGATCGCCGAAGCCGGGACCGGCACCGGCAAGACCTTCGCCTATCTGGTCCCGGCGCTCCTTTCGGGCGGGAAGGTGATCATCTCGACCGGGACCAAGACGCTGCAGGACCAGCTCTACCAGCGCGATCTGCCGCTGGTGCGCGATGCGCTACGCATACCGATCAGCGTCGCGCTGCTGAAAGGCCGGGGCAACTATGTCTGCCACCATCATCTGGCGCGGACGGCAGCGCAGCCGACGTTCGCGTCGCGCGCCGATATCGGCTATCTGAAGCGGATAGAGTCGTTCGTGCGAACGTCGGAAAGCGGCGACAGGAGCGAGGTCGCCGACGTTCCGGAGAATGCCGCGATCTGGGCCGACGTCACCTCGACGCGCGAGAATTGTCTCGGCACCGAATGCGGGCATTACAACGAATGTTTTGTGATGAATGCGCGCAAGCAGGCGCTCGCCGCCGACGTCGTCGTCATCAACCATCATCTGTTCTTCGCCGACGTCATGCTGAAGGACGAGGGCATCGCCGAGCTGCTGCCTGCGTCGAATACGGTGATCCTGGACGAGGCGCACCAGCTGCCCGAGACCGCGACCTTGTTTTTCGGCGAGGAAGTCACCGGCGGTCAGCTCGGCGAGCTCGCGCGCGACGCCGAGCTCGAAGGCCTGAAGGCGGCTCGCGACTATGCGCCGCTGCCCGCCGCCGCGCAGGCGCTCGGGCTGGCGCTGCGCCGGTTCCGGCTGGCCGCAGGAGAAACGCCGGGCAAGTTGCCGCGCGCCGTGGCGATGCGGCGCGCCGGTTTCGACGAAGCGCTCGAAGCGCTCGGCGTGGCGCTTGCCGCGCTGGCAGCAGAGCTGCGCAAGCAGGCCGAGCGCAGCGACGACCTGGCGCAATGCGCGCATCGCGCCGATGATGCGCTGGCGCGGCTCGCGCGCTGGCGCGATCACGACGATCCGGAGTGGATCCGCTGGGTCGATATCAGCGCGTCGGGCTGGCAGCTGCGGGCGTCACCGCTGTCGGTGGCGGATATTTTTGCCAAACAGGTCACCGACGATGCCCGCGCCTGGATCTTCACCTCGGCGACCCTGGCGATCGGCAGCGACTTCTCGCTCTATCAGCGCGAGCTGGGCTTGGCCAACGCCGCAACCGGCTACTGGGAGAGCCCGTTCGACTACGCGCGGCAGGCGCTGCTGTATCTGCCGCGCGAATTGCCCGAGCCGAACAGCTTCGAGCACACCGATGCGGTCGTCGCCGCCGCGTTGCCGGTGCTGAAGGCCAGCGGCGGCCGCGCCTTTTTGCTGTTCACGACGCTGCGCGCGCTAGCCCGCGCGCGCGAATCGCTGGAGGCCCTCTTCAAGCGCGACGGGATCGATTTTCCGCTGCTGGTGCAAGGCGAGGGTTCGCGGACCGAGCTGCTCACCCGCTTCCGCCGCCTCGGCAACGCCGTTTTGCTGGGCAGCCAGAGCTTCTGGGAAGGCGTCGACGTGCAAGGTGAAGCCCTGTCGGTCGTAATCATCGACAAGCTGCCTTTCGCGCCGCCCGATGATCCGCTGCTCGCGGCGCGGCTCGAGCACATCGCTCGCCACGGCGGCAACCCGTTCTTCGATTACCAGCTACCGCAGGCGGCGATAAGCCTGAAGCAGGGAGCCGGCAGGTTGATCCGCTCGGAAACCGATCGCGGCGTCCTGATGATCTGCGACCGGCGGCTGGTCGACAAGCCGTACGGCCGCCGCATATGGCAGGCGCTCCCGCCGATGCGGCGTACGCGCGAGCTCGTCGAGGTTCGAGCTTTTTTCGCGCCGGTGCCGGTGGAGAGCTAGCTGCTACGGGCTACGCCAGCTTCCGAACCGACGAAGCGACGGGTGCCATCTCGTTGTCGCTGGCCCTTCCCACCTCCGGTGTCGCATGCCGATGCATGCATAGGCCCCTGGTCCTTCCTGCGGCGTCTTACCAGAATTGCCACCACGGCTTGGGGGGCGGGCTTAGCGGCAGCGGCGGCGGTTGCTCCTTGCCCCAGAATTTCCACCACGGCCTGGTCGCGCCCGCCGTGAAGTACCTGCCGTCGGGAAAGGTTTCCTTCAGCACGCGGCGCGTGTCGTCGCGAAGCTCGTTCATGCCGAGCTTGTCGTAGCTTTCCATCAGCAGCACCAGCGCGTCCTCGTTGGCCGGCGTCTTCGGGTAGTTGACCAGCGTGGCCTGCGCGCGGTTGACCGCCGCCACGTAGGCGCCGCGGTTGTAGTAATAGCGCGCGACGTGGACTTCGTAACCGGCGAGCGCATTGGTCAGATACCGCATGCGCTCGGCCGAATCTTTAGCGTACTTGCTGTCGGGAAAGCGCGTCACGAGCTCTCGGAAGGCGCCATACGCCTCCTTGGTCATCTTCGGATCGCGCTCCGACAGATCGGTCTCGACCACGTAGCCGAGCAGTCCCTGATCCTCGCGAAAATTGACCAGGCCTTTCAGGTAGTACGCATAATCGACGTTCGGGTGATTCGGATAGGTTCGGATGAAGCGATCACAGGCGGCGATCGCCGCTGTCGCCTCGCCCTGCCGATAGTTCGCGTACGCGCCTTCGAGAATCGCCTGCTGCGCGAGGCGGCCGTACGGAAACCTGCCTTCCAGCGTGTCGAACAGCTTGATTGCACGCGTATAATTGGCCGTCTGCAGCGATTCGTGCGCATCCTTGTAGAGTTGCTCCGCGGTCAAGTTCGCGGTCTCGTCCTTGACCTCCGGCAGCAAGCTGCACCCCGCCAGGGCCACACACATCAAGATCAGTGACGCAACCGAATATCTGCTCAGCTTCGACATCGTTGCCTGCTCCGTACGTAGCCTTGGATTATAACCCCGACGCAGCGGCCGGCGCCCGCCTCGCGCTGACCATACCGGCCGAGTTCGCGGGCATGCGGCTGGATCGCGCGCTCGCGCAACTGTTGCCCGAGCATTCGCGAAGCCGAATCCGGACCTGGATCGACGCCGGCCGCGTACTGCTTGCTGGCGCGCCGGCGAACGCGAGCCGCAAGGTCGGCGGCGGCGAGCATGTCCTGGTGCATCCGTTGTCCGATCCCGCCGCTGCCTCGTTCGCGCCGCAGGCGCTGCCGTTGACGATCGTGCATGAGGATGAGGCGATACTGGTGATCGACAAGCCGGCCGGCCTGGTCGTCCACCCGGGCAGCGGCAACCGCGACGGCACGCTGGCGAACGCGCTGCTGCACCACGCACCGCAACTCGCCGCCGTCGCGCGAGCGGGCATCGTGCATCGCCTGGACAAGGATACGAGCGGGCTCCTGGTCGTGGCCAAGACCGAAATCGCACAAACCGATCTTGTGCGCCAGCTGCAGGCGAAGACCGTCCATCGCGAATATCTGGCGCTCGCCGCCGGAGACATCGCCCGCGGCGGCGCGATCGATGCGCCGATCGGGCGTCATCCGGTCCGGCGCACGTCGATGGCGATCGTTGCCAGCGGGAAAGCCGCGATCACGCGTTATGAAGTGCGCGAGCGATTCGGCGATTGCACGCTGCTCGCCTGCCAGCTCGAAACCGGCCGCACCCACCAGATCCGCGTTCACCTCAGCTCGCTCGGGCATCCGCTGGTTGGTGATTCGACCTATGGCAAAAGACGCGGTATCGCGTTCGGACGGCAGGCGCTCCACGCCTGGCGTCTCGGTCTTATCCACCCGTCGACCAGGAGACCGGCGCGATGGGAATCGCAGCTGCCCTCCGACTTCGCCTCGCTGCTCGCGATCTTGCGCGGGCGCGACGTGTCCGATGCGCGCTGACGCTGCGCTCACGGCGCAGTTCATCTCGGCCGGGCTCGACTGGATAGTGCCGGACTGGCCGGCGCCCGCGCCGGTGCGCGCATTCTCCACCACGCGCAACGGCGTCGGCGGCCGCGCCGCCGACTTCGCGCGAGACCGCACCGATGCCGCGTCGCGCGCGCTGCTGATGAACTTCCTGCCTGGCGAACCGCTGTGGCTGGCGCAGGCGCATGGCACGGCGATCGCCAGCGCCGATGTGCCGCAGAGCCGCGCACCCGAAGCCGATGGCGCGGTTTCGCGTTGTCCTGGCCATGTGTCCGCGGTGCTGTCGGCCGATTGCCTGCCCGTGCTGTTCGCCGACCGGCGCGGCGGCGTTGTCGCCTCCGCGCATGCGGGATGGCGCGGGCTTGCTTCCGGTGTGCTCGAAGCCGCGGTCGCCTCGATGCAGACCGAGCCCGCCGAGGTGCTCGCATGGCTCGGCCCGGCGATCGGGCCGAGCGCATTCGAAGTGGGTCCCGACGTCCACGCGGCATTCTGCGATCGCGACGCTGCGGCGAGCGCGTGCTTCGTCGCTACGCGTGAAGGCAAGTGGCATGCCGATCTCTACGCGCTCGCGCGACGCGCACTCGACCGCGCCGGCGTCGACCCCTCCGCAATCCACGGCGGCGGCCGCTGCACTTACACCGAACGCGCCAGCTTTCACTCGTACCGCCGCGGCGGTCCCGACCGCGCGGCGAGGATGGCAACGCTGATCTGGCTCGCGCCAGACTGAAATTGCAATGGGCGCTCTCGTATAATGCGTTGGCGATGACAGCGCTCTCTCCACTTTACGCGATCGTCGTCGCCTGTCTCGCAGGAGGCGTGCTGGCGATCATCGCCGCCGCCGGCACGCTTGCGCTGCACGCGCGATGGATATCCAAGCTGGTCAGCTTTGCCGTCGGCGCGCTGTTGGGCGCCGTGTTTCTGGAATTGCTTCCGCACGCGCTCGAGCACGGGTCGACCGAGAGCGTGATGGCGACCGTCCTCGGCGGCTTGCTGCTGTTCTTCCTGCTGGAAAAACTTGTTCTGTGGCGGCACAGTCACCTCGACGCGGAGGCGCTCGCGGTGGACGGGCAAGCCGCCGGCGCGCCGCATGCGCACGGCGGAGACGGCGGTCGCTCCGGCCTGATGATCCTGATCGGCAACAGCGTGCACAATTTCTGCGACGGCATCGTGATCTCCGCCGCGTTCCTGACCGACTTCGCGCTCGGCACGGCAACCGCGCTGGCGATTGTCGCGCATGCGATTCCGCAGCAGGTTG
>JBDTNP010000501.1:0-2369 GCA_039933695.1 Betaproteobacteria bacterium
CGCGCAGCGGCGTCGGGCGACGCGTATTCGCCGCGCGGCGCGATATTGGGCAAGGTGCGGAAATCGATAAGCGAGCGCGCTGCGCTCGCCCGTGCCCACGCCGACGCGCGATCGAGCGCGTCCTGCAATCCGGGCCGGGAAAGATCGCTGGTCGCGGCGTAGCCGCACCCGCCGTCCGCGTAGACGGTCAGCATCGCCCCGCGATCGGCCGACGTCGCCGGAGGTTGGGGGACGTTCTTGCGCACGGCGAAATTCTCGGCGCGCTCGTCGACCGCGCGCAGCGACCAGAAGTCGCCGGCGCAACGCAGATGCCGGAACTCGCTTCGTAGGGATTCGTTCATCGGGTATCGATGCGGCGGGCGCCGCAGGCAAAAAAGACCGTTATTATCGCTCGCCCGGGGGGCGGGCGCACGTCAGCGTACGCTCCCCGGGGGGGAACGGCGCCTCGGCCGCTAACGCCGCGAGCGCGTCGCCGGTGACGCGGGTGATGCGCCAGTCGGAAAGAACGGTCGCGCCCAGCGCCCGATAAAACCCGATCGCCTGTTGGTTCCAGTCGAGCACCGCCCATTCGAACCGACCGCAGCCGCGCTCGACGGCGAGGCGGGCGAGGTGAATCAGCAGTGCGCGCCCGTAGCCTCGACCCCGATATTCGGGGCGGACGAACAAGTCCTCCAGATAGAGGCCTGGACGCCCGAGAAAGGTCGAGAAATTAGGAAAAAAAAGCGCAAAACCGGCCGGTTCGGTGCCTTCCCACGCCACGATCACTTCAACGGTCGATCCCCGACCGAACAACGCCTGGGAAAGCTGACTTTCGGTGGCGACGCAAAGGTGGCCGAGCCGCTCGAACTCGGCGAGCCCGCGAATCATCGCAAGCACCGCCGGCACGTCGGCCGGCTGCGCCGCCGCGATGCGGAAATCATTCATGCGGCTGCAATCCTCGGCGAGGCCTTGGCACAGGGGGCCATGGCATTGGCATAGGCGGCGAGCGCAGGCTGGTGCACTGCAATAAGCCCGTCGATGCTCGGCGATCGGCCACCGAGCGGCAACCCGACTCGAGACAGGAAGCGCTTGCTCTTCGCGCGCCGGATTGCGCGCTCCGCAGAGCGGCCGAACACTTTGTTGGCAGATTTGCAACAGTTCCGCTGCGAGGAGTGTAACAACCGCAACATTTCATTGCCGGCCGTTTCGTCATTGTTGTAATGTCGAGACGCTTTCAGAAAAGCGAACGGTCGATATCCCAGGCAAAAAGGCGGTTTCCGGCGGTCCCCGTGCAGCGAAATAATCCGTAGGAGCGAGAGTTTCCGGTTGCCATTCATATTGGGAATCGTGGGTTTTGGCCGATGCTATTGTAATTGTCTAAACTTTCCATTGGGGGTTCCATGTTGAAAGTAAACAGAAAAAAGCTGCCGCTTGCGATATTGCAGGCGTTGGGCGCAGGCGCCATGGTGGGCGTCGCAGCTCCGGTAGCGAACGCGCAGGTGCAACCTACGCAGACGACTCCGAGCACGACGATCACTGCCGAAGAGGTCCAGAAATTTTCAACAACCGTAACAGGGTCGCGCATTCCGTCGGCGAACCTGACCAGCACAAGCCCGGTCACCACCGTCGGCGCGCAGGACATCAAGCTCGAGGGTGTTGTCAACGTCGAGAACCTCCTCAACAACTTGCCGCAGGTATTTGCCGACTTCGGTCAAAACGAATCGAACGGCGCGACCGGCACGGCGACGGTCAACCTCCGCAACCTGGGAGCGCAAAGAACCCTGGTGCTGGTCAACGGCCGTCGCCTGCCGGCCGGCAGCCCGACCTATTACCCGACCGACCTGAACGAAATCCCTTCGGCACTGATCGAGCGGGTGGAAATCCTGACCGGCGGCGCGTCCGCGGTGTATGGCTCCGATGCCGTCGCGGGTGTGGTGAACTTCATCATGAAGGACAATTTCCAGGGCCTGCAGGTCGAGGGCAGCTGGAGCGCCTACAACCACCGCCAGAACCATGGCAGTCTCGCCGGCGTCATCGCGGGGCGCCAGGCGACCAACCCGGCGCAGTTTGCGGTACCGGGCAATGTCGATCACGACGGGGACTCGAGCAACATCAGCATCACGATGGGCAGCAACTTCGCCAACAACCGCGGCAATGCGACCCTTTTCTTCCAGTACGTCAAGAGCAAGGCCGTCTTGCAGCGCGACCGCGATTACAGCGCGTGCGCGGCCGGCGACAGCTCCGACGGCCTGAGTCTCGTGTGCTCGGGCTCGTCGACCAGCTTCCCGGGGCGTTTCCTCGATGCGGGAGAAGGTTCGGCCGACGTGACGATCGCCAACGCGCAAGGCGGCGTGCGGCCCTTCAAGGCCGCCACCGACCAGTTCAACTTC
>JBDTNP010000502.1:0-6509 GCA_039933695.1 Betaproteobacteria bacterium
GGCACATCGACATGCTTGCCTTTGAACGTGAAGGCGGTGTTGCGCGCGGCGACCCACAGCGCCGAGACTTTGGAGAGATCGGTGATGATGTCCTCGCTGATGCCGTCCGAGAAGTATTCCTGCTCGGGATCGCCGCTCATGTTGGCGAACGGCAGGACGCAGACGGACAGCCGGTGCGGCGACGCCGCCTTCTGCTCTTCGCGCTCGACCGCGTGCACCGCGAACGCACGCACCGGGCGGTCGAGGTTCTTCACCGTGTGCTCGCCCAAGTCCTCGAATGTGCACGAGGCCTTTCCCGCCACCTGGTCACGCACGGTGAGCGAGACCGCGACGCCGCCGATCGGGGCGAGCACCTGCAGTCGCGCGGCGACGTTGACGCCCTCGCCATAAATGTCGTCGCCCTCGACGATGACGTCCCCGAGATTGATGCCGATCCTGTAACGGATTCCCCCAGCTCCGGCGTGCTGCGGCTCGGCGCGCGCCGTTGCCTCCTGAATCGCAAGCGCACAGTTGACGGCAGCAACCACGCTCCCGAACTCGACGAGCGCGCCGTCACCCATGAGCTTCACCACGCGGCCGCCCTGAGCGGCGACAAAAGGATCGAAAATCCGGCTGCGGTTGACTTTCAGCCGCTCGAGCGTCCCGGCCTCGTCGACCTCCATCAAACCGCTGTAGCCGGCGACGTCGGCGGAAAGGATCGCGGTCAATCTGCGCTGCATCACTCGGCTTTCGAACCCCGGTCTGCCACCCTCCTGACGCCTCGATGGAGGCGCTTGGGTGGGAAGACTCCAAGTATCTGTGGGTTCGGCCGTAGGGGTCAACCGCCGATACTCGAGAGCCGATTCGCTTTCGCCGCACTCGAGGCGGGCCGATTCCGGTTCGCGGATGCCGCACCGGACCCGAACACCTGGCTGTGGGCACCGCGATGCAACCCATCGGATCGATTCCCGCCGCTACTTCGCGCGGCTGGATCGGTAGGCGCGTTTCTGCGTCCACCACGACATGAGAAATATGCCAACCAGCATGAACGCCGCGATGGTCAACGACGAAGAGATCCGGCCCAACGCGAGCCCACCCTGGTTGTGCGATTTCGTCAGCGTGTCGCCGAGAGTCGCGCCAAGCGGCCGCGTCAGAACGTACGCCGCCCAGAACAGCGCGCTGGCGGGGATGGCTTTCGACGAGTAATGCACGGCGGCGAGGATTGCGAGCAGGCCGGCGAACACGAGCGCTCCGAACTCGAAGCCGAGCCCCGTGGATGTGGCGACGAAATCGCCGAGTGCCGTCCCCAACGTGTTGGTGACCAGAATCGTCAGCCAATAGAAGAGCTCCTCCTTCTTCGCAGAAATGTTCTCGAACTCGATCTTGCCTGCGACGCGGCGCCATGCGAAAAGTACGACAAGCACGCCGCAAAACAGGATCAGCGACGATTTTATGTACCCGAATTGGAGCGTGCGATCGAGGTAGTCGGACATCGTCGTGCCAACGGTTGTTGTCGCCACGACTACGGCCCAGTACGACAACGGATGGAACCGCTTCGCGCTTACCTGGGCAGCGAGAGTGATGGCGAAGAAGCCGAGAAAGATCAGGCTGCTTACCGCATAGCCTAGCTGCAGCGTCATTGACAGAGCGTCGCCGCCGGTTTCGCCCACGGTCGTGGCGAGGATCTTGATAACCCAGAACATGACGGTGACCTGGGGAACCTTGCTGATCCAATCGCTGCGGTGATGCTCGTTCGCTCGACTCAACGACATCGTGCTTCCTTTCTTTCGATGCTTCGCTACCCTCCTGATACGGCGGTCCGCCAATCGTGCACGATGGCCACCGATTTATCGATTGGTGCCCGACAACGATGGAAAAGTTCCGGGTGGCGTGAAAACGCGCGGTCGCATTTGATCTGCATCGGACGATCGACCTACGCCACCGCGAAATACAGCGGCGGCTTTTCCAGAAACGGCAAGCCTGCCGAACGCGGCACCACCCAGTCGTGCGTACGCTCGAGATGAGCGACGACGCTGGTCACATAGGTTTCGTCCTGCTTCCATCGGTCGTGCCCCACCAGACCCGGAAAGAGGTGGATGGCCGCGAGCAGCAGCAACAGCAGGAATTGCCGGAGGCGGGCGGCCTCCGCCAAGCGAGCGCGGGGAGCCAATCGAGCGTTAGCGGATAGCTACTCAAGCAGCCGATGCTTAAGCATAGATTTCATGATTGAACACAAAAACATTCTCGCCTCGGTAGAGGAAATCGACGGCGAGAT
Source organism: Betaproteobacteria bacterium (assembly GCA_039933695.1). Taxonomy (GTDB): domain Bacteria; phylum Pseudomonadota; class Gammaproteobacteria; order Burkholderiales; family Casimicrobiaceae; genus PALSA-1003. The sequence goes on from JBDTNP010000502.1 coordinate 2,255, forward strand.
CGCTTATTGCTCGCCGAAAACTGCAGGAATTGGACGAGCCGGGAAAAAGCCAATCGTGCAGCTCGATTACGATGACGGCGAATTCTCCGACCCAGGCGAAGTTTTCACGTAATTTTCGTCAGGCCGCGGAATAAGCGTCGGCTGTCTTCTGTAATTGCCGTTACGCCGGACTCCGGCGCGGGAGCCGGGGTCAATCGCGCCGCGTTGCCATATATGTTCCAATGCCTGGCAATGGCATGGCCTTCGACGGCACCTGCGATGGAAAACACGTTTTGATCATTCTTCGAGACTCGTCTCGCCGCCTCACGTTGCCGGCGCTGACATTTTCAGCCGCGTCGGCGGGGTTTTGGTGGATAGCCGCCAACGTCGAACCCGGTGGTGCGCTTACGTCGATGGATGTCGGCATCGCAACCTGGCTGCATAGGCACGCCGTCCCCGCGATGACCAAGGCGATGATCGTCATCAGCTTTCTTGGCGCGCCCTCGACACTGACGGTGGTTTCAACGCTCGTTTGCACCGTGCTCCTGGGCATGCGAATGTACGGTCGGTCCGTCGACGTGGCCACGCTAGTATTAGGAGGTAATCTGCTCAACTACGGCTTGAAACTTCTGATGCACCGCGGGCGCCCCGCGTTTGACGATCCACTGCTTACGCTTTCTAGTTACAGCTTTCCCAGCGGACACGCGATGGCCTCGACTGTCTTTTACGGGTTTGTCCTTGCCTGCGTCTTACCGATACCAAAACCCCGACGTAGCGTTGCCATCGCGGGTGGAATAGTGATGATCGCCCTCGTTTGCTTCAGCCGCGTCTATCTTGGCGTTCACTACGTCAGTGACGTCCTGGCTGGAATCCTGGAGGCGATCGCCTGGTCGACACTGATGCTCGCTGCGTTGCGGCTCGCACATGAATACCGGAGGAACGGCGACCTCCAGGGACGGGCGGAATAGATGGCCAAGGCCGTCCCCGTTATCATCAACGCGTCCGCAGGGACTCAACACGATGGCGAATTTGCCTCCGATCTCGAAAGGCGCTTCAAGTCGGTTGGGGTCGAGGCGGCAATGGCCTTGGTTGATCCCGCCGACGTCGCTGCGGAAGTCCGGCGCGCGATCAGCGCACAGCCGCCGGTCATTGTCATCGGAGGGGGCGATGGAACTCTCAGTGGGGCTGTGTCAGCGTTTGTCGGCGCCGAAACCGCGCTGGGGATTCTGCCGCTTGGCACACTGAACCACTTTGCCAAGGATCTTCACATCCCGCTGGACCTCGACGGAGCGATCCAGACGATATCGGAAGGGCAGACGGCCAAAGTCGACCTCGGCACCGTCAACGATCGCTTCTTTTTGAACAATTCGAGTTTGGGGCTGTATCCGAAGGTAGTCGCCGACCGTGACGCACAGCGTCAGCGGCTCGGTCGCAGGAAATTGCCTGCACTAATCTGGGCAGGAATTGCGGTCTTTCGGCGTTACCCCTTCGTGAGCGTTCGCATCGCAATCGACGGGAAGGAACTGATGCGCCGTACACCGTTCGTGTTTGTCGGCAATAATCGGTACGAGATGGAAGGCTTCAGGATCGGCGAGCGCCTTCGCCTCGATGAGGGCGTCCTCAGTCTGTACGTGGCAAACCGCACCGGACGTCTCGGCCTGGTTCGGATGGCGGTGCGGGCGCTGGTCAAGCGATTGCAACAGTCGGAGGATTTCGATACAGCTTCCGCCAGGAGCTTCCAGGTGGAAACGCACCACGACCGGTTGCATGTCGCGAATGACGGCGAGCTTTGTCACATGCGCTCGCCGCTTCGCTACAGAGTGATTCCCGCGGCGCTCTCGGTCGTGGTCCCGCGACCGGCAGCGGCGCCATAGCGATCGGGCGACGAGCTGCATGCGAACTGTAGTGCATCTATCGGATCTGCATTTCGGCCGGACCGATCCGTCGCTGCTGGATCCCTTGACTACAATCGTCCACGCACTTCGGCCGCACCTGATCGTGGTATCCGGCGATCTGACGCAGCGAGCGCGCACCGCTCAGTTCATCGAGGCCCGTGCCTTCCTGGACCGGTTGCCGATGCCGCAGCTGGTTGTCCCCGGTAACCACGACGTGCCGCTCTACGACGTCCTCGCGCGATTCATGCGGCCCCTTGCACGGTATCGCCGATATATCACCGACGACCTCGAACCTCGCTTCATCGACGAGGAAATCGCGGTCCTGGGGGTCAACACGGCGCGGTCGCTGACGTTCAAGCAGGGTCGAATCAACGAGGGGCAGATAGCCCGGGTGCGACAACGCCTTTGCGCTCTGCCCGACCGTATTACCAAAGTGGTCGTCACGCACCACCCGTTTGACCTGCCGAGCGGATACGACTCCGACGACCTCGTGAGGCGCGCCGCACTCGCGAGGGAAATGCTGTCGGCCTGCAGGTGCGATCTGCTGCTCGCGGGTCACCTGCATCTGAGCGTCGCTACCGAAGGCTCGATGCGATCCGACGCGCATGTGTACGAACCGATCGTCGTCCAGGCCGGATCCGCGACTTCGACACGCAGCCGAGGGGAATCCAATTCGTTCAATGTCCTCCTCATCGAATCGCGGCACATCGAAGTCCGTCGTTACGTGTGGCAACCGTCAACCGGCGGTTTTGATGCTACCGAGAGCCATCACTTTCAATGTATGGCCAATGGCTGGAAGCGCGTCTCGCCATGACGATGATGCGCTTGCCTGACCGGTTAGAATTAGTCTTGACGGGGCTTCGCGCCACTCGGCAACCGGAAAGCTGCAAGATCATCCCGGCAGTATGTGGGAGACCCCCGGGAAGGAAGCGGTTGGTAGGCTGCGCGCCTTCATTCCTCGTCGCCCCATGGGCGGCATTTTTATATTAAGGGAGATCCCGTGGCCGACACGCCCCAGCCCAGCAGCGACCCCAAGGAATCCGACAAGAAGATGCGCGAGCGCGTCGACAAGCTCGTCGCGCAGGCCGCCAGCGAGAGCAGCGGCTCGATCACGCTCGGCGGCAAAGCTCTCGATTACACCGTCAGCGCGGCATTCCTGCCGGTGGTCGCCGCGGGCCTCGACGGAGCGCTCGGCGAGCCCGAGGCCGCCGTGATGGCGACCAGCTACGTGCGCAAAGGCGCCGACGCGAGCACGCGCCCCGTGTGCTTCGCCTTCAACGGGGGCCCCGGTTCAGCGTCGATCTGGCTGCATCTCGGCGCGCTGGGTCCGAAGCGCGTCGTGACGCCCGACGACGCCAGCATGCCGACGGCGCCTTATGCCGTGGCCGACAACCCGCACAGCTGGTTCGAGCATTTCGACCTGGTGTTCATCGATCCGCCGCATACCGGATGGTCGACGACGTCTAGTCTCGACGCGCGCAAGAAGATGCTCTCGGTCGACGGAGACGTCGCCGCGCTGGCAGACGTGATGCGGGTGTGGCTGACGCGGCACAAGCGCTGGGGCTCGCCCGTCTACCTGGCGGGCGAAAGCTACGGCACGACGCGCGGCGCGGCGCTCGCCGACAAGCTGCAAGGCGCCGGGGTCGCGCTGTCCGGTCTTATCCTGATTTCGTGCGCGATGGATCTGCAAAGCATCGTCTTCTGTCCTGCGAACGATCTGCCGTATTCCCTTTTCCTCCCGGCGTTCGCCAACGTCTCGCAATACCACGGGTTGCTGAAAGGCGCGCTCGCGAAGTCCCCCGCCGCCGCGCGTGCCGCGGCCGAAGCCTTCGTGAACGAGGATTACGTCGCCGCGCTGCAAGCCGGTGCGCGGCTGGATGGCAAGGGACGCAGTCGCATCGCGCGTCGCATCGCCGAGCTGACGGGGTTGCCGCAAGCGCTGGTCGAGGAAAAGAACCTGCGCGTCAGCGAGATGACATACTTCTTCGAGGCGCTTCGTCCGCAAGGGCGTATCGTCGGCCGCCTCGATGCGCGCGCGACCGGTCCGATGGCCGCCAGCCGCACGCGCGAGTGGGAGTTCGACCCGGGCATCGAAGCCATCGCATCGCCGTACACGATGGCGGCGATGGCGTACTTCGGCGAACAGCTCGGCATGAGCACCGAGCTGCGCTACGAGGTGCTGGCAATGGACGTGCACAAGGGCTGGGACTGGAATCGTGGCGAAGGCAAAGGCAACAGTTTCGCCACCACCAGCCGCGACTTGGCGCGTGCGCTTCGCCGCAATCCGCACCTGAAGGTTTTTGTCGGCAGCGGCCGTTACGACCTGGGAACACCATACAGCGCGACCGACTGGTCGCTGGCGCAACTCGACGCACCGGCCG
>JBDTNP010000503.1:0-2623 GCA_039933695.1 Betaproteobacteria bacterium
AGTTGGTTATGATCAGCGGCCAGAGGAAATTGTTCCAGTGATAGCTGACGCTGACCAGAGCGTAGGCGATGTACACCGGGCGCGCCAGTGGCACGTAGACCTTCCACAGGATCTGCAGAGGATTGCAGCCTTCGACGCGCGCCGCCTCGTCAAGCTCCTTCGGCACCGTCTTGAACGTCTGCCGCAGCAGAAAAATGCCGAATGCGCTCGCCATGTACGGCAGCCCGATCGCGACGATGGTGTCGCGCAAGCCCAACGCATTCATCGTCCGGTAGTTCTCGACGATCAGCACGTCGGGCATCACCATCAGCTGCACCAGGACCAGCGCAAACAGCAGATTGCGGCCGGGAAACTCGAAGCGCGCGAATGCGTAGGCGGCGAGCGTGCAGAGCACAAGCTGTGCGGCGAGCACCATCGTGCACAGCAGAATCGTGTTCAGGAAATAGCGGGCGAAAGGCGCCGCGTGCCAGGCTTTGACGAAATTCTCCAGCGTCAGCGGCGCCGTCGGCACGAAATGCGTCGAGAACTCGCCCGGATGGAACGCGGTCCAGAAGGCATAGGCGAGCGGCAGGATCCACAACAGCCCGAGCATCCACGCGCCCGCGGTTTCGGCCCCGCGGGCGAACCCTCGCGCCTGATAGGCCGCCGTTCTCACTGCTCGGCCTCCTCCGAGGGCTGCTCATTCCCCACGGTTCGCGCGTCGGCCTCCTGCCGCTTCGCGCGCGAACGGCCCTTCAGTCTGCCTTCGGCTCGCGCGCTCATTGGTAGTGGACCTTGCGCTCCAGAAACCAGAACTGCGCGAGCGCGGCCGACCCGAGCAGCGCCAGCAACACGATCGTCAGCGCTGCGGCGTAGGCCGAGTCCTGGAAGCGAAAACCGATTTCGTAGATGTAGTAAAGCAGCAATTCGGTCGCATTATCCGGGCCGCCGCGGGTCATCACCACGACGTGATCGACCAGGCGAAAGGCGTTGATGACGGCGTTGACCAGCACGAACAGCGTCGTCGGCATCAGCAGCGGCAGCGTCACGCGGCGGAAGAAGTACCAGCGCGACGCGCCTTCGATCGCCGCCGCTTCGGCGAGGTTCGGCGACATCTGCTGCAGCGCCGCCAGGTAGAAGATCATGAAAAAGCCGGCCTCTTTCCAGACGGCAACGACCATCAGGCAGCCGAGCGCCGAATTCCTGCTGCCCAGCCAGTTCTGCGCCGGGGCACCGAATGCGCCGCGAAGCTGCTCGAGCAGCCCGTACTCGGGCGTGTAGAAGAACAGCCAGATGTTGGCCACCGCGATCATCGGCAGCACTGTCGGGGTGAAGTAAGCGAGTCGCAGGAAGCCTCGTCCGGCGAGCTTGCCGTTGACCCAGACGGCCATCAGCAGGGCGAGCGCGATCGAAAGGGGAATCGTTCCCGCGGCGTACCACAGGTTGTTGGTCAGCGACTTCCAGAAGATCGGATCGTCGGCGAGCTGCCGGTAGTTCTCGACACCGACGAAGACCGCCGGCCGCGCCGCCTTCGGCGTCGACTCGAAGCTGTGCCACAGCGTCGTCATCGCCGGGTAGTGCGTGAACAGCGCGAGCATCGCGGCCGCGGGCAGCAGCAGCAACCAGCCGTAAAGCCAGTTCGCGGTGCGCGTCATCGAGCGGATTTCTCTCCCCGTTGCCGGGGAGAGAATGGACTGCCGTGCGATGGCGCCCTCATCGTCGACGCCGACACGAGCCGCTTACTTGCGATAGCTCTTCAGCAGCCTGTCGGCTTCGCGCTGCGCATCCTTCATCGCCTGCTCCGGCGGCTTGCTGCCGGTGAGCGCCGCCTGCAGGCCGTCGTTCAGCGCCTTGGTGACGCGCTGATTGTCGTGGGTCGAAAGCTCCGCCACCGCGAATTGCAGCTGGTCGCGCGCGACCGCAGCGGGCGGAAACTCGGCGACATACTTTTTCATTTCCGGCGTTTCCCACGCGTCCGGGCGCACGGCGACATAGCCGGTATCGATGCCCCACTGCGCCGCACGCGCGGGCGAGGTGATCCACCTGACGAACTTGAATGCCGCCGCCTGCTGCTCCGGCTTCGCCTGCTTGAACAGGTAGAAGTTGCCGCCGCCGGTCGGGCTGCCTCGCCGCTTGTTGGCGGGCAGCATCGCGACGCCGAAGTCGAACTTGGCGTTGCTGCGCACGTTGGTCAGGTTGCCGGTCGTCGTCCATATCATCGCGACCTTGCGTTCGAAAAAGTCCTTCGGCGTCGTTCCCCACTCGACGATGCCTTCCGGATGCGCCTTGTATTTGCTGGTCAGGTCGACCCAGTACTGCACCGCTTCGATGACCGCCGGCTTGTCGTAGTAGGTCTCGGTTCCGGCGGGATTCATCAGCTGCACGCCGTTTTCGGTCGTCAAAGCCTGGAACAGCCAATAGGGAAAGCCAGACGAGGGAATCTGCACGCCCCACTGCGTGACTTTCCCCGACGCGTCGCGCTTGGTCAGCTTCTGCGCGTAGTCGGCCATCTCCTTCCATGTTCCGGGCGGATGATTGGGGTCGAGCCCTGCCTCCTTGAACATCTCCTTGTTGTAGTAGAGCACGATCGTCGAGCGCTGGAACGGAATGCCCCAGGTCTTGCCGCCGGTCTGGCTGTTTTCCA
>JBDTNP010000504.1:0-3204 GCA_039933695.1 Betaproteobacteria bacterium
AAGAGGCGCGTCGCGGCCGAGGACCGGCTGCGCCGCTGGGCGCGGCGCTACGGCGTCAGTCTTTCGCTGCTGCGCGCGCCCGGCATCTATGCCGAAACGAGGCTGCCGCTCGACCGCATCAGGCACGGAACGCCGGTGCTTCGGCCCGAAGACGACGTCTTCACCAATCACATCCATGCCGACGATCTGGCGCGCGCCGCCGTCGCCGCCGTTTTTCGCGGCAAGCCGAACCGGGCCTACAACATCAGCGACGATGCCGAGCTCAAGCTCGGCGGCTGGCTCGACGCGGTCGCCGACGCATTTCGCCTGCCGCGGCCGCCGCGCGTATCGTGGGACGAGGCCGAAGCGCGCATCGCACCGATGCTGCTCTCGTTCATGAGCGAATCGAGGCGGCTTTCCAACGCGCGGATGAAACGCGAGTTGCGCGTGCGACTCGCTTTTGCGACCCCCGACGCGTTGCTGGCCGACATTGCGCCCCGCGCGCTGAAGAAGCAGCTCGCGCTGCCGCTGGGCGCGCGGTGACGGACGGCGGGCCCGGCTCCGGCGCGGCAGCGTCGACCCGCTGGCAGGCGATCGCCGCGCGGATCGACGCCTACGAGCGCCTGATCCGGCTCGACAAGCCGATCGGAACGCTGCTGCTCCTTTGGCCGACGCTGTCCGCGCTGTGGCTCGCGGCGTTCGGGTCGCCGTCGTGGATCGTCGTCGGCATTTTCGCGCTGGGAACGCTGTTGATGCGCTCGGCCGGCTGTGCGATCAATGATTACGCCGACCGCAATTTCGACGCGCACGTAGAGCGCACCGCCAATCGCCCGCTTGCACGCGGCGAGATTGCGCCGTGGGAAGCGCTCGCCGTTGCCGCTGCGTTCGCCTTTTGCGCGCTGCTTCTGGTGCTGCCGCTCAACCGGACTACGATCCTGCTGTCGATCCCGGCTCTGCTGATCACCGTCGCATATCCGTATTGCAAGCGGTTTTTCTCACTGCCGCAGGCCTTTCTCGGCATTGCGTTCTCGTTTGGCATTCCGATGGCATTCGCATCGGTGTACGGCGAAGTTACGCCGCTGGGATGGACACTGTTGGCGATCAACCTCTTCTGGGTGATGGCCTACGATACCGAGTATGCGATGGTCGACCGCGATGACGACTTGAAACTGGGGCTGAAGACCTCGGCGATCACGTTCGGCAGGTTCGACGTGCTGGTCGTGATGTTCTGCTACGCGGTCTACCTGGCCGGGCTGACCTGGATCGGCGGCCAGCGGCAGATGGGACCGCTGTTCTATGTCGGCGTACTGGCGGCGTCGCTGATCGCGTTGTGGCACTACCGGCTGATACGCAAGCGCGACCGCGCCGGCTGCTTTCGCGCCTTTCTCGGCAATCACTGGCTGGGCCTTGCCGTATTTGCCGGCATCGTCGCCGACTACGGTGTGCGCCTGCACCGTATGCCATGGTGGCCGCAGTGAGGGCCGCGCCCGCGCCGTCGCCGCTGCAACGCGGATTGCCGCCGGTGCTCGACGCGGCGACGCGGGTGATGATACTCGGCAGTTTTCCGGGAGTCGCGTCGCTGACCGCGCGCCAGTATTACGCCCATCCGCGCAATCACTTCTGGCCGTTGCTCGGCGCACTCCTCGACTTGCCGCTGAAGGATTTGCCGTACGCGCGCCGGCTTACCGCGTTGCGCGCGTACCGGATTGGCCTGTGGGACAGCATCGTGCGCTGCACTCGCGCGGGCAGTGCCGATGCGGCGATCCGCCGCGCGGAGCTTGCCGAAATCGCGCTGGCGCAGCGCCGCTCGCCGGAGCTGGAGCTCGTCTGCTTCAATGGGCAGACAGCTGCCAGGGCGGCGCCGCTATGGCGCGAGGCAGGCTACGCTGTCCGCGTGCTGCCCTCGTCCAGTCCCGCGTACACGCTGCCGTTCGCCGAGAAGCTGGCTGCCTGGCGCGAGACGATAGTCGAGGCCGCGCGCGGCGCCGGTCGATCGCGCAGGGGCTTCGAGGAGGATACGACCGCGCGCCGATGACGCGGCGGCGGGAAACCTAGCGCGACGGCCGCGCAGCCCGCCGTCTGAAACGCAGAGCCGTGGCGCCGGCAAGTCCGATCAGCATGACCAGCAGCGCGAGGCCGGTGGAGTCCAGCGCCGGGACGGCCGTCACCAGCGGGGGCGCGCGCGCCAGCCGCGAGATCTCGCCGGTTGTGCAATTGAACGTGATCGTGCTGGTGAACGTCACCGTGCCGGTCAGATTTGGCCCGGTGTAGGTCGTGATACTGACCATGATCGGGGTGTTCGGCGCGAGGCCGCCGCCGAAGCCCAGGATATGAAAATTGGGATAAGCGGCGTTGAATACGCCGACGTTGGCGCCGGTATTGTCGGTGAATTGCTCGAGCAGGCTCGGATTGAGTGTGGGCGACGAAACCCGGACGCTGGCCGAGGTCTGCGCGGTAGTGTTGATGAAGGTGTTCAAGTCGAACGCCGACCCGTTGCACCGACCGGCGAGATTGAGCTGCTTGGGCAGGATTTCGATCGACGGAAGCACGTCCGCCTGGACCACTGCATTGATCAGCGGTTGCGCGCCAACCGTGCCGCCGTCGGGCGCAGCGATGCCCGCGCTCGCCGAGAACAGGGCAAACGCTCCCAACATCGCCTTAAGCGTCGTTATCGCATTTCGCAAACGGAAATCTCCCACGGGACCAAGCGCCGCGCTGAAGCGATGTGCGCCAGTCGAGCCCAGCATAGTCGCTGGTCTTTGCTCAGGTCCAGCAACGGGGACCGATAGTATCGCCATTCGAACCAGGTGTGGTATCCGCGCGACGCCGACTGTCGCCGCACCCCGACAAATCAGCCGATTTACGCCTTGTCGCGCACAAAAAAGCGCGTATCGCGCGCGCGGCGGGGCATGTTATGCAAGCGGCGGGCGCCGCGTATGGCGCCTTGGCGGGTTTGCTAAGATCGGGCAAGGGCGCCGAAACAAGCAATCATGAAATACAACGATCTCCGCGACTTCCTCGCCCAGCTCGAGCGCGACGGCGAAGTCAAGCGCATCGCCGTCGAAGTCGACCCGCGCCTCGAGATGACCGAGATCTGCGACCGCGTCCTGAAGGCGGCCGGTCCGGCGCTGCTGTTCGAGGCGCCGAAAGGGCACTCGATCCCGGTGCTGTGCAACCTGTTCGGCACGCCGGGCCGCGTCGCGCGGGCGATGGGCGCCGAGGCCG
>JBDTNP010000505.1:0-12287 GCA_039933695.1 Betaproteobacteria bacterium
CGATCGCGGCCTATCGCGACAGCTTCGGCAACTGGTGCACGCGCATCGTTGCGCCGCCCGGCCGCACGCGGGTCTCCGCCGATGCGATGGTCCAGGACACCGGCCTCCCCGACGCGGTCGTTCCCCGGGCGCAGCAGGTCGCCGTGCAGGACCTGCCCGAGGAGACGCTGCTGTTCTTGCTGGGGAGCCGGTACTGCGAGACCGATCGGCTGTCCGAAACGGCGTGGAATCTGTTCGGGAACGCGCCGACCGGATGGGGCCGCGTCCAAACGATTTGCGACTATGTCCACCGGCATATAACGTTCGGGTACGAGCATGCGCGCATGACCCGGACCGCGCTGGAGGCATTTCACGACAGGACCGGTGTCTGTCGCGATTATGCGCATCTCGCGGTTGCGTTCTGCCGATGCATGAATATTCCCGCACGCTACTGCACCGGCTACCTGGGCGATATCGGCGTGCCTCCGCCGCACGGCCCGATGGACTTCGCGGCGTGGTTCGAGGCCTTCCTCGACGGCCATTGGTACACGTTCGACGCACGCAACAACACGCCGCGCATCGGAAGGGTGCTCATTGCACGGGGCCGCGACGCATCCGACGTGGCGATCAGCAGCACGTTCGGCCCGAACACGCTGACCAGCTTCAAGGTATGGACGGACGAGGTGAAAGCCGTCTGATCAGCGCGAGCCAGAGCGCGCCGATCGCGACGGGACCTTGGGCCAGGGCGACCAGGTAGTACGGGTCGAGGTGGTGGCATTTCACACCCGAAGAAAATCGCTGCGCGAGACGTGGCGGGCAATTTTGTGCAGCGCAGCGGGCTTCGCGGCCTGTTTCGGGTAAAATCCCGCCCATGTCCTGGCGAAGTCGCCTGCCGCTACATTCCTGATCGCGCCACCCGGCGGCGAGCCGGGTCCGCGCATCGACATCCCCGACAGTCCGGTCGCGTCGCGCTCCCAAAAGGAGCTTGGGCGTTGCAACCGGACCGCGACGACCGAGCAATCCTCCGGTCGACAGGCAAGGAGTCATAGATGAAGAACCGCAATCTGCACGCCGGCAAGCCGGCAGAAGCTGAATCGAGCGCGACGTATATCGACGCCGAAAAGACCTTTGGCGCGCGCAATTACGACCCCCTGCCCGTGGTCGTGTCGCACGGCGAGGGCGCATGGCTGTGGGACATACACGGCCGGCGTTTCCTCGACATGATGAGCGCCTATTCGGCCGTCAGTCACGGGCATGCGCATCCGCGCATCGTCACGGCATTGGTCGCGCAGGCACAGCAGCTGGCGGTGACCTCGCGCGCCTTCCACAACGATAAGCTGCCGCTGTTTCTGAAGCGGCTGAGCGAAGTGACCGGTCTTGCGCGCGCGCTGCCGGCGAATGGCGGTGCCGAAGCCGTCGAGACCGCGTTGAAGGCGGTGCGCAAATGGGGGTACAAGGTCAAGCGCATTCCCGACGGACAGGCCGAGGTGATCGTGTGCGCGGGCAACTTTCACGGCCGCTCGATCACGATCGTCGGATTCTCGTCCGAAGCGCAATACCGCGACGGCTTCGGGCCTTTCGCGCCCGGATTCAAGGCGATCCCGTTCGGCGATCCGGCCGCGCTCGAAGCGGCGATCACGCCGAATACGGCGGCCTTCCTGGTCGAGCCGGTGCAGGGCGAGGCGGGGATGATTGTGCCGCCGGCCGGCTATCTGGCAGAGTGCGCCCGCATCTGCCGCAAGCACCGCGTGCTGATGATCTGCGACGAAATCCAGACCGGCATGGGACGCACCGGCAAGTTTCTCGCCTGCGGGCACGACGGAGTCGTGCCCGACGGGGTGATTCTGGGCAAGGCGCTGGGCGGCGGCGTTCTTCCGGTGTCGGCGTTCGTCGCGACCGACGACGTGATGCAGGTGTTCACGCCGGGCGACCACGGCAGCACCTTCGGCGGCAATCCGCTCGCTGCCGCGGTCGGGCTCGAAGCGATTGCGGTGCTGTTCGACGACAAGCTGATCGAGCGCTCCGCCGAGCTCGGCGCGTATCTGCTCGCGCAGCTCAAGACGGTGCGCAGCTCGCTGATCCGCGACGTGCGCGGCAAGGGCCTGTTCATCGGTCTCGAGGTCGACGCCCGCCGGACCGATGCGCGGGCGGTCGTCGATCGCCTGCTGGCGCGCGGCGTCATCTCGAAGGACACGCACGGCACCGTCGTTCGCTTCGCGCCGCCGCTGGTCATCGACCGCGCGCAGATCGACTGGGCGGTCGGCGAAGTGCGCGCGGTGTTCGCCGAGCTCGACAAAGGATTGCGCCGCGCTGCCTGACGTCGGCGTTGCGGGCGGCGCTATACTGGGGCATGCCCAAGCCCACGCTCGCCGACAAGCTGGTCGTCGCGATTTCGTCGCGGGCGCTGTTCGACCTGACCGAGAGCCATCGCGTCTACACCGAAGCCGGCGTCGACGCGTATCACCGCTACCAGATCGAGCACGAGGATCAGATGCTCGCGCCGGGGCCGGCCTTCGTGCTGGTCAACAAGCTGTTGCGCCTGAATCGCGCCGACAAGCAGTATGTCGAAGTCATCCTCCTGTCGCGCAACAGCGCCGACACCGGATTGCGCGTGTTCAATGCGATCAAGCACTACGGCCTCGATATCACACGCGCGGCGTTCACCAAGGGAGAGCCGACGTCGCGCTACGTGCCGGCGTTCGGCGCGCACCTGTTCCTTTCCGCCGACACCGAGGACGTCAAGCGCGTGCTCAACGACGGCTACGCGGCGGCGACGATCGTCCCGTCGACGGTCGGCAAGAACGAGTCCGATGAGCTCAGGATCGCGTTCGACGGCGACGCGGTGCTCTTTTCCGACGAAGCCGAGCGCGTCTATCAGGAAAGCGGGCTGGCGGCGTTCTCGAAGAGCGAGACCGATGCAGCGCTGCGGCCGCTGTCCGGTGGCCCGTTCAAGGAATTTCTCGCCGGCCTGCACCGGATCCAGAGCGATTTTTCCGACGATGCCAGCCCGATCCGAACCGCGCTGGTCACCGCACGCAGCGCCCCGGCGCACGAGCGCGTCATCCGGACGCTGCGGGCGTGGAACATCCGAATCGACGAGGCATTATTCCTCGGCGGGCTCGACAAGGGGGAGTTCCTGCGCGCGTTCGGCGCCGACATCTTCTTCGACGATCAGCGCACGCACGTCGAGTCCGCGTCGAAGCACGTCGCGACCGGCCACGTGCCCCACGGCGTGGCCAACGAGTAGCGGCCGCGAGCGCGGTCGCAAACGCCGTCAGCTAGTCGACGATCCGGCCGTAGAACGGATACTGCGGATCGTTGTAGCCGGGGGTCGACGGATGCCCGGGCGTGACCAGCGAATCGATCAGCGCCTCGTCGTCGGCATCGAGCGTCTTGCCGGCCGCGCTCAGGTAGTCGTCCCATTGCTCGATCGTGCGCGGCCCGCAGACCACCGAGCTGACAATGCGATTGGACAGCACCCACGCCAGCGCGAACTGCGTCGCCGTCAACCCCTTGGTCGCCGCGTGCGCCTTGATCCTCTGCGCCATCACGATCGATTCGTCGCGGAATTCGGTCTCCATCATCCGGCGGTCCTTGCGCGCGACGCGCGAATCGGGCGGCGGCGCCGCGCCGGGCGCGTACTTGCCGGTGAGCACGCCGCGCGCCAGCGGGCTGTACGGGACGACGCCGATGCCGTAGTAATCGCAGGCCGGCAGGATCTCGACCTCGGGCATCCGGTTCATCGCGTTGTAGTACGGCTGGCAGACGACCGGTTGCGGCACGCCGAGATCGGCGCACATCGCCGCAACTTCTGCGATGCGCCAGCCGCGATAGTTAGACACGCCGAAGTACCGGATCTTGCCGGATCGGATCAGGTCGCCGACCGCCGCTATCGTCTCGACCAGCGGCGTGTCGGTATCGTCCTTGTGCAGATAATAGATGTCGATGTAGTCGGTCGCCAGCCGCTTCAGGCTGTCTTCGCAGGCGTGCATGATCCAGCGCCTGGAAAGCCCGCCGTCGTGCGGCGCCTTGGTCATCACGTTGCCGACCTTGGTGGCGAGGATCCATCGCCGCCGATTGGCGGCGATCGCCGGCCCGACGATCGTTTCCGAGGCGCCCTTGGCGTACACATCGGCGGTGTCGATGAAGTTGACCCCGGCGTCGAACGCCGAGCCGATGATGCGCTGCGCGGAGGCAGCGTCGGTGCGGTCGCCGAACATCATCGTGCCGAGACACAAGGCCGATACTTCGAGGCCGCTGTCGCCGAGACGGCGGAATTCCATGGTTGACTCCGAAGTGAATTGCTCGCCGCCATCGTGCAGCAAAGAGGACACTCCTGCAACCGACGGGCGTCCACGGTATAATCGGCGCCTCCCTCCGCAGCAACTTCGCTTCCCATGCATGTTTTTTTCGAGGACGACGGCGCGTTCAAGGCCGGCACGGTCCTCGCCGACAACGATACGTCGCTGCAGGTCGAGATTGCATCGGGCAAGCGGATGAAGATCAAGGCGGCGAACGTGCTGCTGCGATTCGCCGATCCTGCCCCCGGGGCTTTACTGGCCGAGGCGCAGGCACTGGCCGCCGACATCGATCCCGCATTCCTGTGGGAAGCCAGCGGCGGGGGTGAGTTCGCGTTCGTCGATCTGGCCGCCGAATATTTCGGGCGCGCACCACGGGCGGGCGAAGCAGTATCGCTCGCCTACTGCTTGCACGCCTCGCCGATGTATTTCTACAAGAAGGGGAAGGGCCGATACAAGGCCGCGCCACCCGAGGCGCTTAGGGCTGCGCTGGCCGGCGCCGAACGCAAGCGGCGCGAAGCCGAAGAAGTTGCGCTGCTTGCGGCGGAGCTCGCGGCCGGACGCCTTCCGTCGGCGATACGCGACGACCTGCCGATGCTGCTCTACCGGCCCGACAAGCAGGCGATCGCCGTGCGCGCGGTCGCGGCCGCGTGTGAAACCAGGCACACCAATCCGCTGGCATTGCTGGCTGCCTGCGGCGCGATCCCGTCGACGCACGACTATCATTTCGATCGTTTCCTGTCGGAGGCATTTCCGCGCGGCACAGAGTTTCCCGCTTACGGCACTTTGCGGGACGCGCCCGAATTGCCGCTTGCGGGAGCCGAGGCCTTCTCGATCGACGATGCGACGACGACCGAAATCGACGATGCCTTCTCGGTGCGCCCGCTGTCCAGCGGCAACTTCGAGATCGGCATCCACATCGCCGCGCCTGCGCTCGCGATTCCGCGCGGATCGGCGCTCGATGCGATCGCGCGTGACCGGCTGTCGACCGTCTACATGCCGGGACGAAAGATCACGATGCTGCCCGACGAGGCGATCGCCCGCTTTACGCTCGCCGCCGGCGCACCGCGCCCTGCCTTGTCGCTTTATGTCGAGACGGCGCCCGACGGCACGCCGCTCAGGCAGGCGACCCGCCTCGAGCTCGTGCCGGTCGCGGCCAATCTGCGCCTCGACGCGGTCGGCGAGCATTTCGTCGCCGCGGCGTCGCCAGGTGAGCCGCGCTGGACCGACGAGTTGCGCGCGTTGTGGCGATTGGCCGAAAAGCTCGAGGCAGCGCGCGGCAAGCCCGACGTGCCTCGTCTCGATTACACGTTTCTCGTCGACTGGGACGCCGCCGCCGACGGCAGGATCGCGATCGTGCCGCGACCCCGCGGATCGCCGCTGGACAAGCTGATCGCCGAGCTGATGATTCACGTCAACAGCAGCTGGGGGAAGCTCCTGCACGAAGCGAACGCGCCCGGCCTGTATCGGACCCAACAGGCGGGCAAGGTAAAGATGAGCACCAAGCCCGAGCCGCATCAGGGTCTCGGCGTCGCGCACTACCTTTGGGCGAGCTCGCCGCTGCGCCGCTACAGCGATCTGGTCAATCAGCGGCAGTTGATCGCCGCTGTCGCCGGAGACCCGCTGCCCTACGTCGAGAGCGACGCCGAGCTTTTCGCGGTGCTCGGCGCCTTCGAGGTCACCTATGCGCAGTACGCCGAATTCCAGAGCCGGATGGAGCACTACTGGTGCCTTCGCTGGCTCGAGCAGGAAAAGCTGCGCGAGGCAACGGCGAGCGTCGTGCGCGACAATTTGGTACGGTTCGATGCGCTCCCCTTGTACGTTCGCGTCGCCGATCTGCCCGCCGCCGCCGGACCGCGCGTGCGACTGGCGATCGGCGCCGTCGATCTGCTCGCCGCGACCGTTGAGGTCCACTACGCGGGGGGAGCCCTAGACTGACCGGGGTTGGGCGATATACTCCCGCCCTATGCCCAAGGGCACGCGAACCAGTGCGACGGTCACGCCGTTAAGCGCCGCGAGGAAAAAACCGGCGGCTCGGCCGCGTGCACTGGTCGTGCATACGGAAGCGCGGACGATGTCGCTGCCGTTCCTGTTCGCTGACGCGGCGCCAGGCAAGCGTCTGCTGGTCAAGGCGATCGTGGCATCGGTCCTGCTGCATCTCGCCGCGCTGGCCGTGCATTTCAGTCCGCTGGACCTGGCCAAATTCGACCGCGATGGACCGCCGCTCGAGATCGCGCTGGTCAACGCCAAGTCGGTGTCCAAGCCGACCAAGGCGGATCTCCTCGCGCAGGCGCATCTGGACGGCGGCGGCAACACCGACGCCAATCGCCGGGCGAAGAGTCCGTTGCCGGTTCTGCCCAAAGAGAGCGCCAGCACCCGGCTCGCCGCGGCGACCCAAAAAGTCGACACCCTCGAGAGGCGTGCCAGCGAAATGATGGCGCAGCTCAAGGCCGCGGCGCCGGTCGCGGCGCCACAACCCCAGCCGAACGAGGTGGCGGAGCGAACCGACCTGCCGACGGCCACCGAGCTGATGCAGCGCACGCTGGAGTCGATGCGGCTCGAAGCGCAGATCGCCAAGGACCTGGATGCCTACCAGAAGCGGCCCAAACGCCGCTTCATCGGCGCGCGGGCCGAAGAATATCGCTTTGCACGTTATGTCGAGGACTGGCGGCTCAAGGTCGAGCGCATCGGCAATCTCAATTATCCGGAGGCGGCGCGCGCGCAGAAGCTCTACGGCAGCCTCTTGCTGACGACAGGCATTCGCGCCGATGGCAGCGTAGAAAGCGTAATCGTTGAGCGTTCGTCCGGAAAGCGGGTTCTCGACCTGGCGGCTACCCACATCGTGCAGATGGGGGGGCCCTACGCGCCGTTTCCGCCCAACATCCGGCGTGACACCGATATCCTGTATATCACGCGGACCTGGACGTTTGCGCCGGGCGATTCGCTGACGTCGCAATGAGCGAATCGGTGCGCGCGTGACCGGCGGCAAGGGATCGCCGGCCGGCCGGCGACCGACGGACCGGATATCCGATGCCGAGGCACCGTCGCCGCGATCTTCGAGTGACCAGGCGGTCGACCGGTACGCCGTCGTCGGCAATCCCGTCGCGCACAGCAAGTCGCCGCTGATACAAGAGGCTTTCGCCCGGGCCACCGGCCAGCGCATGCGCTACGAGCGGCTGCTGGCGCCGCTCGACGGCTTCGCCGAGACGGTACGGACGTTTGTCGAGACCAACGGACTCGGCCTCAATGTCACGATCCCGTTCAAGCTGCAGGCGTTCGCGTTGGCGCGCGAACGCAGCACGCGCGCGCAATCGGCGCGCGCCTGCAACACGCTGGCATGGCGTGGCGATCACTGGTTCGGCGACAACACCGATGGCGTCGGCGTCGTGCGCGATCTCACGCGCAATCTGGGCGAGACGATCGCCGGCCGGAAGCTTCTGGTGCTCGGCGCCGGAGGTGCCGCGCGCGGCATCGCCGGAGCCTTGCTGGCCGAACGGCCGCTGCGGCTGGTCATCGCCAACCGCACGCACGCGAAGGCGGACAAGCTGGCGGCGCAATTCGAGCGCGACGGCCCGATCAGCGCCGCGCGTCTGGCCTCGCTGTCCGGACAGCAATTCGACCTCGTCGTCAATGCGACCAGTCTGGGACTGGGCACATCGGTTCCAGCGGGATTATGGCCGCACCGGCTGTTCGCGACGCAAGGGCTTGCCTACGACCTGATCTACGCCGACCAGACGACGCCGTTCCTGCGCTGGGCGCGCGGCGAGGGTGCGGCGCGCACGGCGGATGGTCTCGGCATGCTGATCGAGCAAGCCGCGGAAAGTTTTTATCTCTGGCGCGGCATCCGCCCCGACACCGGTCCTGTTTTCCGGATGCTCCGGCCGGCCGGAGGAAGCTAAGGCATGCGTGTGGCGCTGCGCTGGGCGATTCGCGCAGTGCTCGTGCTGCTGACCGCGTTCGTGCTGCTGCAGATCTGGTATGCGGCTCACATCTGGTGGTGGCGCGATCATCCGCCGCGCGAAACGGCTTTCATGTCGGCGCGTCTGGCCGAGCTAAAAAAAGTCAATCCCGGCGCGCGCCTGCAATATGTGTGGGTGCCCTACCAACGCATTTCGGTCCAGCTGAAACGCGCGATGATCGCCGCGGAAGACGCGAGATTCGTCGAGCACGAAGGGTTCGACTGGGAGGGCATCCAGCACGCGATGGACAAGAATCTGAAGAAGGGCCGCGTCGTCGCCGGCGGATCGACCATTTCGCAACAGCTCGCGAAGAACCTGTTCCTGTCGGGAGATCGCAGCTACTGGCGCAAAGGCGAGGAAGCGCTGATCACGGTGATGCTCGAGGCGATCCTGGACAAGCGCCGCATTTTCGAGATCTACCTGAACGTCATCGAGTGGGGCACCGGCGTGTTCGGCAGCGAGGCAGCCGCGCGTCACTATTTCGGGACGTCGGCGGCCCAGCTCGACGCCGAGCAGGCGGCACGCCTCGCCGCGATGACGCCGAACCCTCGTCGCTACGAACGCAATCCCGGATCGAAAGTGCTGGCGCGCAGGATTCCCATCATCATGGCGGGCATGCCGTCGGCGGAGTTGCCCTGACGCGCATTGTGGGGCAGGATGCGCGGCATCCGCTGGCATCATTGGGAATAAGACGCTGCGGCGTGTGTTAGCGGCGCCGTAACTTGAGCGAAGTAGTTTCGACAGTCATCATCAACGGGGAGAAGCGATGAATACGATGAAACGCATAATCGCAGCAGGCCTTTTCGCCGCGGTCGCCTTATCGGGTGTCGCGCTGGCACAGGCCCCGGCCAAGGCGGCCGGCGGCGTGATGGCCGACAGCGCCGGCATGACGCTTTACGCGTTCGACAAGGATGCCGGCGGCAAGAGCGCCTGTAACGGGCCGTGCGCCGCGCTCTGGCCGCCGCTGCTGGTCACCGGCGACGGCAAGGCGTCGGGCGACTGGACGATCGTCGCACGCGACGACGGCAGCAAGCAGTGGGCGTTCAAAGGCAAGCCGGTCTACAAGTTTTCGAAAGACACCAAACCGGGCGAAATGACCGGCGACGGCTTCAACGGCGTCTGGCATGCCGTCAAGGGCTAAGGCGGGCACGGACGCGCCGGCAGCGGCCGGCGCATCCGGCTTCGGACATGGCACGGAATAGCCCCGGGCGGCACCCTGTTCCCCTAGCCATGAAGCCGGTGGCGAAAGATGCGGCAGGGGCCGCCGGTAATAACGCGGCGCCCGCAGCGGTCTGACATCCTGCGAAGCCCCGGATGCCGGACTCGTTGCCTCACCCCGATCTGGTCGCGGCGCTGCCGCGGCTGCGGCGCTACGCACGGGTGCTGACCGGCGATCTCAATCGCGCCGACGACCTGGTGCAGGACACGTTGGCGCGCGCATGGGAGAAGCGACGGCTTTGGCAACCCGGTAGCGATCTGCGAGCTTGGCTGTTCACGATCATGCACAACGTCCACGTCAACCAGTTTGCCGTTCGCCGCCGCGAGCAGTCGGAGAGCTCGCTCGATGCCGACGACGGCCCGGTCGCCGGCTGGGAGATTCCGGTGCGCGCCACCCAGTCCGACCGGGTCGAGCTCGCCGAAGTGTTCGCGCAAATGGGCCGGCTGCCGGTCGAGCAGCGCGAAGTCCTGATTCTGGCTGCGGTCGAGGAGTTGCGTTACGAAGAGATCGCGCGAGTGCAAGGCGTTCCGATAGGGACGGTGATGTCGCGTCTGAATCGCGCGCGGGAAAAGCTGCGGCGCATGTGCGAGGTTTCGCCGTCGCCGCTGAAAGTGATCAAATGAGCTCGAAGCTGCCATTGTCCGACGACGACGTGCATGCGTACGCCGACGGCAAGCTGCCCGAGGAGCGCCTGGCCGGATTCACGGCTGCGCTCGAGCGGGACCCGGCGCTTGCGGCGCGGATTGCCGCGATCCGCAAGCAGAACGCCGATCTGCGCGACGCATTCGATCCCTGGCTGGCCGAGCCGCTGCCGCGCGAGCTGATCGCCGCAGCAAAGCCGTTGCGAGACCGGAAGCCACCGCGCGGGCGCTGGGCGATACCGGCGCTGGCGAGCGCCGCGACGCTGATCATCGGCATCGGCCTTGGCTGGATGGGACGCGGCGAAGTCCTGTATCTCGACGGCACGCCGACGACGTTCCCGCGAGAGGCCGCGCTGACCCACGCGCTTTATGCCACCGACACCAATCGTCCGGTCGAGATTTGGGCCAACGAAGAGGACCGGCTGGTGCGCTGGCTGTCGAAGCGGCTGAATTTTCAGCTGCACGCGCCGAATCTGCACGCGATGGGCTACGACCTGGTCGGTGGCCGGCTGGTCGCCGGCAACGCAAGGCCGGCGGCGCTGTTCATGTACGAAAATGCCGACAAGCAGCGCATCTCGCTGCTGGTGCGCAAGGACAACGAGCAAACGTCCGAGTCGGCGTTCCGCTATGCTCTCGAGGACGGCGTCGGCGTTTTCTATTGGATCGATGACGCGTGCGGCTACGCGCTGTCGGGCAGGCTCGACAAGGCGCAGCTGCTGGCGATCGCGCGCGTCGTCTACGGCGAGCTCGCTGCGGCCGACGCCGCAGCGCCCAAGCTCTGATTCCGGCGAAAAGGCGCCACGCAGAAGCGATGAGCGGCCGCGATGCCGGTGCTGCGGCAGCGCGGGTCCCACCGGCTCGCATCGGCGACCGGCTCTCCCAGGTCGACACGCCAACGCTGATCGTCGAGCTCGACGCGCTGGAACGCAATGTCGCGGCGATGGCCGCGGCAGTCGAGGACCGCGGCGTGCGCCTGCGGCCGCACGCCAAAAGCCACAAATGTCCAGACATTGCCAGGCTTCAGATCGCCGCGGGCGCGGTCGGCGTCTGTTGCCAGAAAGTCGGCGAGGCCGAAGCCTTCGTCGCTGCCGGCGTAACCGACGTGCTGATCACCAATGAAATCGTCGGCGCCGCGAAGCTCGCGCGCCTAGCATCACTCGCGCGGAACGCAAGCCTCGGCGTGCTGGTCGACGACCACGCCAATGTTGGTGCGCTGGCCGCGGCGATGCGAGCGGCGGGCGCATCGATCGATGTGCTGGTCGAAGTGGACGTCGGCGCGCATCGCTGCGGCGTTCTGCCCGGCGCACCCGCGCTCGAGCTGGCCCGCGCGATCGCCGGCGAGTCCGGGCTTCGCTTTGCCGGCCTGCACGCTTATCAGGGCGCGGCGCAACATCTGCGGCGACCCGCCGAGCGGCGCGCGGCCATCGCCCGCGCGGCCGAGCTTGCCTTCGAGACCAAATCGCTGATCGAGCAGGCGGGCATCGATTGCGGAACGGTGACCGGGGCCGGCACCGGGACCTTCGCGCTGGAGCGCGACAGCGGGATCTATACCGAGCTGCAGCCCGGCTCGTATGTTTTCATGGACGCCGACTACGGCCGCAACGAGCGCGACGATGGCGAGATACGCTTCGAGCAAAGCCTGTTCGTCTGGACGACGGTGATGAGCACGCCGGCACCCGATCGCGCCATCGTCGATGCGGGCCTGAAGGCGTTCGCCGTCGATTCCGGGATGCCGCTGGTCGCTGACGTACCGGGCCTCGAACTGATCAAGGCATCGGACGAGCACGGCGTCGTGCGAATCGCGCCGGGCGCTACTGGCCCGCGACTCGGTGAGCGGCTCAAGCTGGTGCCCGGGCATTGCGATCCGACGGTCAATCTCTACGACTGGATCGTCGCCGTGCGCAACGGCAGGGTCGAGGCGCTGTGGCCGGTCGCCGCGCGCGGCGCGCTGACCTGAGCGTTGCGCGACCTTCTGATGGCGAAGGACGTGCCTAGAGCGTGACGGTGCCTTGGCGCGTTGCCAGCATCGCGGCGAGTCGTGGCGCGGCGTCGAACGTGACTTTCAGCGTCTCGCTCAGGCCCAGCGCGGCCAGCGCCGCGCGCATCGACCCCGGCTCCGGATGTGCTGCGGCAAGCGCCGCCACGCGCACGCCGGCATCGGTCATGTCGTCGGCCGGATGCCGGGCGTCAT
>JBDTNP010000506.1:0-4731 GCA_039933695.1 Betaproteobacteria bacterium
GCCCAAGGATACGATACGCGCGATGGTCGGCAAGGGCATGGCGAACCTGGTCCGGCGCGCGCTGGCCGCAGCACAAGGATCGCCGCCGACGGCGAGCGACGAGGCGCGCGCGCTTGCGCTGTACGAAACCGACTACGAACGCGTCCTCGGCCGCGAAACGGTTGTGTTTCCCGGCGTGCGCGAAGGACTGGAGAGGCTCGCCAGCGCGGGCTTCGGACTCGCCTGCGTGACCAACAAGACCAGCCGTTTCGTGCGTCCGCATCTGGCCCAGGCCGGATTGGGCGCCTATTTCAGCCTGGTCGTCGGCGGCGATTCGCTCGAGGCGAAAAAACCGGATCCGCTGCCGCTGCAGCATGCCGCCAGGCATTTTTGCGTCGCGCCGGACCGCCTGCTGATGCTCGGCGATTCGGCCAACGATACGCAGGCGGCGCGTGCCGCCGGATGCCCTGTCTTCTGCGTGCCTTACGGCTACAACGAGGGGCGGCCCGTGCAAAGCCTCGACTGCGATGGTATAGTTTCCTCGCTGGATGAGCTCCCGGAACGGTTACGACTAGGTTGAACGATGGGCTTCGACGTTCACAACTGCAAAAGCGGCCGATGGTCATCGCCGCGCGGCAACGATTGGCGCTGGCGGCGCCCATCGTAGTCCGCCCCGGCGTCGCGCGCTGACCGCGGCGCCTTCGCAGTGTCGTTGCAGTTGTAGAAAAACCGTTGGAGCATCATGACCGAAGCCGAATTCCGCGCGCTCGCGGCGCAGGGCTATAACCGCATCCCTCTCGTGCTCGAGTCGTTCGCCGACCTCGACACGCCGCTCTCGCTCTACATCAAGCTCGCCAACCAGCGCTTTACCTATCTGCTGGAATCGGTCGTCGGCGGCGAGCGCTTCGGGCGCTACTCGTTCATCGGCCTGCCGGCGAAAGTCCGGATCCGTAGCCGCGGACGCTCGATCGAGGTCGAAGACCGGGGTGGCATCATCGAGCGCCACGAAGGCGATCCGCTGGCGTTCGTCGGCGAGTTCCTGCGCCGCTATCGCGCCGCGCCGCGGCCCGGGCTGCCGCGCTTTTGCGGCGGCCTGGCCGGCTACTTCGGCTACGACACCGTCCGTCACATCGAGCACCGGCTCGCCGATTCCGCTCCTGCCGCTTCGCCCGCGCTGGCCGACGTGCCCGACATCCTGCTGCTGCTCACCGAGGAGCTCGCAGTCGTCGACAATCTGTCGGGCAAGATCTTGCTGATCGTCTACGCCGATCCGGCCGAACCGAATGCCTACTGGGAGGCGCGCGATCGGCTGCAGGCGCTGCGGCGCAAGCTCCGCGACCCGGTGGTTATTCCTTATCAGACCGCGACCGAGGTCAGCGTCGCCGAGAGCGAATTCGGGGCCGAAGCGTACCAGGCGGCCGTTGTCCGCTCGCGCGAGTACATCGCCGCCGGCGACGTGATGCAGGTCGTGATATCGCATCGCATGCAGCGGCCGTTTGCAGCACCCCCGCTGTCCCTGTACCGCGCCCTGCGCTCGCTCAACCCGTCGCCGTACATGTTCTATTACGACTTCGGCGACTTCCACGTCGTCGGCGCCTCGCCCGAGATTCTGGTGCGCAAGGAGGGCGCGGACATCACGCTTCGCCCGATCGCCGGGACGCGGCCGCGCGGCGCCACGCGCGAGGCCGACGAGGTCCTGGCGACCGAGCTTCTCGCCGACCCAAAGGAGATCGCCGAGCACGTGATGCTGCTCGATCTGGGGCGAAACGACGTCGGCCGCGTTGCGCAAACCGGCACCGTGCAGGTCACCGATCGCATGGTGATCGAGCGCTATTCGCACGTGATGCACATCGTGTCGAACGTCGAGGGGATATTGAAGCCGGGGCTTACCAGCATCGACGTCCTGCGCGCGGCGTTTCCGGCCGGCACCGTCAGCGGCGCGCCGAAGGTGCGCGCGATGGAAATCATCGATGAGCTGGAGCCTACGCGCCGCGGCATCTATTCGGGCGCAGTCGGCTATATCAGCTTCCAGGACGACATGGATACGGCGATTGCGCTGCGCACGGCGGTGATCAAGGATGGCATGCTCTACGCCCAGGCCGGCGGCGGCATCGTCCACGACTCTTCGCCCGAAGGCGAGTGGCAGGAGACGATGAACAAGCTGCGCGCACTGCTGCGCGCCGCGGACATGGTGCAGCTTGGACTCGATGCCGAAGCTTAGCGACGGCGACAGCGCCGGAACGGTCAGCAACGCGTCGGCTTTCGCGCGGCGAGGCGGGGAAGCTGTCGCCGCGGCTCCCTTCCTGCTACGAACGCGTCGGATATTGCGCCTTCAGCCGCTCGAACGGCGACTGCGCGCCGTAACGCGCATGCTTGTCCAGCCCGGTGCGGCGCCACATTTCGTTGAAGCAGTGCAGGGTGAGCGAGGTGTCGGGCCATTGCACGGCGACGTCGTCGACCAGGAGCCTGAACTCCCACCAGCCAATGGGGGAAAAGCGCCAGGGCGGCGCAAGAAACTTCTCGATCGCATGCTTGCGCACCAGGACGGTCATCATGGCCGGCCCCAGTTCGCCCCAGCCGGCCGTCTCCATATCGGCCTGCATCGCTGTCGCGTTGCACTCGGCGATGAAAGGGGATCCTGCCGGTGCCTTAATCAGGCAATTGTTGGCGATCGCGACTTGCCGCCTGCGGTCGCGGTACTCTGTGGCGATCACGTAGTCCGCCGCGATAGCGTCCCCGAGCGGCTTGAGGCAGACGATGTCGCAGTCGCTCCAGATACCGCCGTTCCGGTGGAGCAACGCATAGCGAAAGACGTTGGCGAACAGCGCCAGGCTTCCCGCCCCCGGCCCGGCAGCGGGGCCATAGCGGCAGATGCGCTCTTCCGGGAGGATGGTCCGGCCATCGAGGACGGTCACGCCTTCCGGCACGCCATCGACCCGTCCGTAGACATACAAATGCACGGGATGGCCGCACCGCATGAAGCTGGCCATCGAAAGGCGCTCCAGCGGGCTCAACGGCCCTTCCACCCACAGCATCTGAATCGGCGCAGGCATGGCAGCAAGAATGTCAACGCGAGCATGATGCGCTGCCGATGATCAGCCGGCAACACGAATGCATTTTCATCCATCAGCGCAAGTGCGCCGGCATGGCGGTGATCGATACGTTCGGACTGCTTCCGGACAATCCGGACTACCACTTCATGAACGACGGCGTGCTGAGCCGCGACTACGTACGCCGCCCGGCCGGCTACTTCGTCTTTTCCGTGGTCCGCAATCCCTGGGACCGCTTTGTGTCGGGATGGAAGTACTGTGCCAGCACGCGGTCGCGAACGCTGCGAGACGTGCTGCTCGATCCTCCGCAGGAAGGCCACGACTACCGGCACCTGACGCGGCCGCAGGTCGACATCCTCTTCGATGCGCAAGGCCGCTGCGTCGTCGATTTCCTGGTGCGCTACGAATCGCTGCAGCGGGATTTCGACACGGTCTGCGATCGGCTGGCCAAGTCCCGCGCGAGCCTGCCGCGGACAAACGTCGGCGAGCACCTGGCGTATCGCAGCTATTTCGACGACGAATGCCGGGCGCTGTTCGAGCAGCGCTTCGCCCGCGACATCGCGGCGTTCGGTTATCGCTATTGAACGCGTACAGGACCAAGCCATGCTGCTGATGATCGACAACTACGACAGCTTCACCTACAACCTGGTCCAGTATTTCGGCGAGCTCGGCGCGGATGTGCACGTCCACCGCAATGACGCGATTACCCTGGAACAGATAGCGGCATGGCAACCGGAAAGAATCGTCATTTCGCCGGGGCCGTGCACACCGGACCAGGCGGGGATCTCGGTGCCGTTGATCGAGCGTTTCGCCGGCACGATACCGATACTCGGCGTCTGCCTGGGGCACCAGGCGATCGGGCACGCGTTCGGCGGCCGGATCGTTCGCGCGCAGCGCGTCATGCACGGGAAAGTCTCGACGATCTCGCACAGCGGCGGCGGCGTCTTCGCCGGTCTCGCCAACCCACTGACCGCTACCCGCTATCATTCGCTGGTCATCGAGCGCGAGTCGATGCCGGCGTGCCTCGAGGTCACGGCGACCAGCGAAGACGGCGAGATCATGGGCGTGCGCCATCGCGAGCTTGCAGTCGAGGGCGTGCAGTTTCATCCGGAGGCCATATTGACCGAGCACGGTCGTGCGCTTCTGGCGAATTTTCTCGCTGCGCAGTAGAACAACCAGACGGAGCCATCGATGTCCATCGACTTGCAGCAGGCGTTGCAGCGCACGATAGAGCACCGCGAGATATTCCACGACGAGATGCTTGCGCTGATGCGCAAGATCATGAGCGGCGAGGCTTCGCCGGTGATGGTCGCCGCGCTGACGGTGGGCCTGCGCGTCAAGAAGGAAACGATCGGCGAAATCGCGGCGGCGGCGCAGGTGATGCGCGAGTTCTCGACCAAGGTCGAGGTTGCCGACCACCAGCGGCTGGTCGACATCGTCGGCACCGGCGGCGATGCCTCGCATACGTTCAACATATCCACCGCGTCGATGTTCGTCGCCGCCGCGGCGGGTGCGCGCGTGGCCAAGCACGGCGGCCGCTCGGTGTCGTCGCGATCGGGCAGCGCCGACGTGCTCGAGGCGCTCGGCGCCAACATCATGCTGAAGCCCGAGCAGGTCGCGGCCTGCATCGGCGAGACCGGTATCGGGTTCATGTTCGCGCCCAACCATCACAGCGCGATGAAGCACGCGGCGCCGGTGCGCA
>JBDTNP010000507.1:0-5055 GCA_039933695.1 Betaproteobacteria bacterium
CGAATCCTCCAGCGTCGCCATACGCTCGAAATAGGCCGGCGAAAAGTCGGTAGCGTCGGAAGGATGCGTGCTCATCGAGACAGCCGTGGCGGATGCGAAGCCAATGATAACTCCCCCGATACGCCGTGAACCCTATCGGGTTGCCATCGCCGGGCTGGGGAGGGCAGCGCAGGATATCCACCTCCCCGCATACAAGAAGCTTGGCCGGGTGCGCGTCGTCGGCGGGACCGATCCATCACCCGCGAGAAGGGACTTCGGATTTCCGCTGTTCCCGGATCTTGCCACGATGCTGCGCGAAACCAGACCGGACATCGTTGCGGTGGTCACGCCCCCTTCCACGCACTTCGAGCTGACTCGCGCTTCGCTGCAGGCTGGCGCGCACGTCCTCTGCGAAAAGCCGTTCATGCCGACGATCGAAGACGCCGATTCGATTGTTGCCCTTGCCCGCGAGCGCTCGCGCCACGTCGTCGTCAACCATCAATACCGCTACATGAATATCCACCGCCGGGCGCGCGAGCTGATAGGTACAGCCGAGTTCGGACAATTGCAGTTCGCGAGTCTCGGTCAAACCTTTTTTGTTTCTCCGGAGACCGAGATCGGATGGCGCGGCGCCGAAGCGCGCCGCACCGGCCAGGAATTCGGCATTCACACGCTCGATCTCTGCCGCTATTTTTTCGGCGAGGACCCGATCGCGTTGCATTGCCGGATGCCTCGCGGCAAAGACCCTTCGGGTCCCGATTATCTCAATCTGATCGAACTGGAATTCAGCGGCGACCGCATGGCCTCGATCGTACTGGATCGGCTCTGCCGGGGCCGACATCGTTATCTCGATATTCGCCTGGATGGCACCGTCGGGTGCATCGAGACGCACATCGGAGGCAAACTCGAGCTCGCCTTCGGGGTTCGCGGCGGAACGCGCCGACCGTTCATCAGCTGCGATGCGACATTCGGTGGACGAGCCGATCTATGGCACGGCGAGCGCTCGCGACAGATAGCGTCCGACCCGCTCGACTTGATGGCGCACGCCACGAGCGAGCTCGTCGGTGAATTTCTGGATGCGCTGGACAGTGGCGCGAGGCCTCCTTTCGACGCGAATGACAATCGACGGTCTCTTGCGCTCATGCTCGCGGCGTATCAGTCGAACGAGTCGGGTCGTTCCGTTACGCTCCGCTACGAGTGACACTCGGACCCGCATCGGCCGTGTCGGTCAGTCTCTGCGTCGCGGCGAAAGGCCGCTGCGATCCGCTCGGGTTTCTGGACGCTTTGCTCGCCGATGGATTCATCATCGACGCCTCGCACGACGTGCATATCGCCCATGACGGCGATTTGCCTGCGGTGGACGCACTGCTGTCCGCCGGCGTGCGTCTGCATCGGCGTCCGAAAGGCACGTCAATACTGCGGTTGTGGGGCTGGACGATCGCAATGTCCAACCACCCGACGGTTGCGGTTCTGGACGTCAGCTGCCCCCCCGCTGCCGGGTGGTGGGATGGAGTGCAACGCGCGCTGCGCGCGGGTGAGCGGATTTTCAGCGGGCCGGTCGTGTCCGGCTGGCGGGCGGACCAGCGTGAAATCGTCGGTTATCTGGTCGACTATGCGCAATTCGACCCTCCGCTCGACCCGTCGGTCCGCGAAGTCCCCGGCATCAACTTCATCTGTGATCGGTCATTGCTCGATCCCGAAGCGACGCTCGTCGACCGCGGCCTGTTCAAGACATTTACCTTGTGGCGATTGGAGCGCGAAAGGCACATCGTCACCGCCCGGCACGACGAGGTTCGCGTCGTCTATCACCGGCCGCTGCATCCCGGCGCCTTTCTGCGCCGCCGCTACCGGCATGGACGCTGCTTTGCGGCGCGACGATTCGACTCCGCTGGTCAGCCAAATCGCGCAGCTTGCATCCTCGGCTCGCCGATATTGCCGTGCCTCAGGTGCTGGCGAATCTGGCGGGTCGCTCGCCGGCATGCCAGCCTTCGCGCAGCTTGGTGGCGCCAACTGCATTGGATCGCGCTTTCCGAAATCGCGTGGTCGTGGGGAGAATTCATCGGCTACTCGATCGGCGCCGGCAATGCATGCGACGAACTCGACTAGGTGAGCGGTGATCGCCAAACTGCCTGGGCCGGCATGACTCCACTCGGTGCGCTGGACACTTCGCAAATCGACGATGCCTCACCGATCGTCTGTTCGGTGCTGGTGGGCAGGGTGAGCACGCGGGACGGCGAGCGCATTTTCGAGCTCCTGTCCGCAATGCGCCGCCAACGGCCTGCCGTCCGACACGAGATCATCGTCGCTGATCGCCTTAACAATGAAGTGAGCGCACGGATCGCCGCTGATTTTCCGGAGGTGATGCTGATTCCTTGCGCAAGCGAAACCACCTTGCCCGCCCTACGGGCGGCCGCGTTGGCATCGGCACGGGGAGTCTACGCGATTGTTACCGAAGATCATTGCGTGCCGGCCGACGACTGGCTGGCGGAAATCGTGGCGGGTTTCCGCCGCGCAACAGCAGACGTTGCAGCGGTGGGAGGCTCAGTCGCCAACGGTTTGCGGGACCGTTGGATCGATCGCGCGACTTTCCAGTGCGAGTACGGCAAATATGTCCCACCGGTCGACGATAGTCTCTCCGATGATCTCCCGGGAATGAACATCGGGTATTCGCTGGAACATCTGCGAACGGTGGATTCGGCGCTCCTGCATGCCGGTTTCTGGGAATCGGATGTCCATACCGCGCTCCTGCAGCGCGGCTTCGTCTTCCAGTCTTCGAACCGCATCCGCGTGACTCACAAGAAACATTTCGGTTTCACGGAGTTCATCCGGCAGCGGTTCTGGTATTCGCGCCATTTTGCCGGGAATCGCTTCCCGGAGAATTCTCCCGCGAGGCGCGCCGTGGCGTTTGCGTTGACTCCCGCGCTCCCATTGATCCTCCTCTGGCGGTTTCACACCGCGGCGGTACGCCGTCCCGCTTATATCGTCGAATTCGGTTCGTCACTGCCGTTGCTGACGGTCTTTGCGCTGGTATGGGCGATCGGCGAAATGGCAGGCTATGTCTTCGGCCCGGGCGACGCGCTGCGAAAACTGGAATGACACCGAGGCGGCAACGGCACGCTTTCGAGTTGGCGGTGCTCGAGCCGCGTGCTAGGCTTCCGCTAACAAAAAAACGTGAGAACAACTGAATGCGCCCGCGCTCGGTTCATCGCGAACGCCTCGATTGCCCGCATTCGGGAGTCCGGCCGGAGTTTGCGGATTCCGATTCGCGACTGACAACGAGGCGACCATCTTGAACGCCGTCGCCGAGGTGGCGAACGCACGAGTGTCGTGGTGGCTCTGTCTGGCAATCGCTTACCTGACCGGCGCATACGCGGTGGTGCTGATCGCCCTTGGCCTCGCGGAGTCCGGCGGAAACTGGCTCGACACGCCAGCTCCGGTTATGGTCGAGGGAGCTCAGATCGACATCATGCGCGGAAGCGGACATCGCGAAGGCAATGCGGTCCTTATCGACGCGCAAGATGCCTCCGGTGTCGCCATCGTGGGCTCACGTCTTTCGCCGTTTCCCGCCGCCGCCTATCCCCGGGTCGAGTGGACGGTAAAGACAACAGCGTCGATACCGCCGCAGCTGACATTTCTCTGGCGCACGCAGGAACACCGCAACAAGACGTTTTCAGCACCCGTCGCATGGGCCGGCGGTAACGGTGGCCGCGTGCTCCCGTTGGAGCTGGCCCGCGCCGAAGGCTGGAGCGGAACGATCGTCGGCATCGCGCTTGCCGTTCGCGGACCGCTAGCCTCGCCGTTGACGATCAGTGGGGTAACGGTGCCCGGCGTGTCGTCCCTTACTTCGATCCAAGAGGTCTTGCATCAATGGGCGCGCAGCTTTCCTTTCCGAGGTAATTCGATCGCCTTTCCTTTCGATGAAGAGCGAGATGACCGTATCTCGTTCCTGGTGGCGACGGTCGTGGCCGAAGGCCTTGCCATCGCCGCTTACCTGCTTGTCGTTTGGAAGCGCCGCGACCGTGTCGATCGGCGGATCATCTGGAGCATTCTGATCGCCGGGTGGCTCGTCACCGATGCACGCTGGCAGATCAATCTCGGGCGCCAGCTTGTGCACACGGCACAAACGTTCGCCGGCAAGACGGCGGAAGAGAAGCATCTGGCCGCCGACGACGGCAGGTTTTTTGCGTTGATGCAACAGGTCAATCGAGCGCTCCCCGCACCGCCGGCGCGGATATTCCTGCTTGCGGACGAATCCGCATTCCGCACTCGGGGAGCTTACTTTCTTTATCCGCACAATGTGTTCCATGCGGTCGGTGAATTCAAGCGCCTGCCCGACCCGACGGAATTATCCAGCGGCGATTTCGTATTGCTATTCCCGACGCATGGAATCAGTTACGACCGCGAGAGGCTTATGCTCGCCTGGCCGGATAACCGAAGTCGCAGCGTCGGCGAGCTGTTGCGCAGCGACGAGGGCATTGTTTTGCTGAGGATCAAATGATCGGCGAGGCGTCTTCGGCGTCCCGGCGATGCCGCTGATGGCTGCTCTGGCCGGTTTGACGCTGAGCATCGGCCTCCCGTGGGTGGCTGGAACGCTCTGGGTCCGCGCGCTTGCCGGTGAAGGCGACTGGCCTGGCTGGACGGCAAGCGCAGGCTATGGCTACCTGATCGGGGCTTTTGCGATCACGCTGCTGATGAGACTGCTCGATGCGCTTGGGATCCAGTGGACGCTGCTCTGGATCGCGCTGCCGGTCCTGACCCTGGCGTTCCTAGGTTACCTTCCGTCGCGGTCGTCGCTGTCGCCGCGCGCAAGATGGATATCGGCGCACGGCTCGTTCGCCCTCCTTCCCGCGTGGATGCGCGGCATATTCTGGGCATGCCTCGCGTTGATCATCGTTCGCGTCGTCGATCTCGGCCTGGAAATACTCTGGCGTCCGTTGTTGCCGTGGGACGCCTGGGGGCAGTGGGCGACCAAGGCAAGGGTATGGTTCGAATACCGTCGCTTGGTGCCGTTTGTCTCTCCGGCCGAATGGCTGCACGCGGGCAACGTCCAGCTGCAGGCGAGCTACGGCGCGCCCG
>JBDTNP010000508.1:0-2526 GCA_039933695.1 Betaproteobacteria bacterium
GGACCAGTACATCGGCGGCATCGAGCACGCGATCCTGCACCTGCTCTACGCGCGATTCTGGACCAAGGTGATGCGCGACATAGGGCTCGTCCGTTTCGACGAGCCTTTCACTCGGCTGATGACGCAGGGCATGCTGCTCAACCACAGCTACTCGCGGCGCGGCGACAAGGGCGGCATCGATTATTTTTCGCCCGACGAGATCGACGTGCAGCGCGACGCCGAGGGACGCATTGTCGGTGCGACGGCGAAGTCGGACGGACTGCCGGTCGACTACGGCGGCATCGGCACGATGTCGAAAAGCAAGAAGAACGGCATCGACCCGGAGGACATCATCGCCCGCTACGGTGCCGATACCGCGCGGCTGTTCGTGATGTTCGCGGGGCCACCCGAAGCCAGCGCCCTCTGGTCGAACGATGGCGTCGAAGGCGCCTACCGGTTTCTCAAGCGCCTCTGGGCGTACGCGCAGTCGCGCAGAGACGCGCTTGTCAGTGCGCCGCAGACGATAGCCTGGTCCGGCGCTGCGCCGGCGCTGCGCGCTGTGCGCCGCGAGCTCTACCTGCAGTTGAAGCAGGCCGATTACGACTACCAGCGCATCCAATACAACACGGTGGTGTCGGCCGGCATGAAGATGCTCAAGGCTCTCGAGGACGCGCCGTTTGACGATACGCCAGCCGCGGTCGAGCTCGTCCGCGAGGGCCTTTCGCTGCTGCTACGCGCGCTGAATCCGGTCGTGCCGCACATCACTCACGTGCTGTGGGAAGACCTCGGGTACGCCGCGCTCCGCGGCGACATCCTCGACACGCCCTGGCCTAAGGTCGATGCGCTGGCGCTGGCGCAGGACGAAATCGAGCTGATGCTGCAGGTCAACGGCAAGCTGCGCGGCAAGCTGACGGTGCCGTCCACCGCGGATCACGCCGCTATCGAGCGCGCGGCAGCCGCGAGTCCCGAAGTGCAAAAGCACGGCAATGGCGCGACACCGAAAAAAATCGTCGTCGTCCCGGGACGATTGGTCAATGTGGTTGTTTGAGCCGGGCGAAACCTTGGGTCCCGGCCTGCGCCGGGACGACAGGCCCGCTCGCCATTCGCGCTTCGCCCGACTGTTGGTCGGGCTGGTGCTCATGGGCGGGCCTGTCGCCTGCGGATTTCACCTGCGCGGCGAGGCGCACTATGCGTTCGAGACGATGTTCCTGAGCGCGCCGCCGGCGCTGCCGATCACGATCGAGCTCAAGCGCTCGCTCGCCGGCATCGGCTCGGCCAAGCTCGTCGCGACAGCGCCGGAGGCGGAGGTCGTGCTGGACATCGTCAGCGTCGAGGACAACAAGCAGATCCTGTCGCTGTCCGGCGGAGGGAAGGTCAGCGAATTCCTGCTGATCAAGCGCGTGCTGGTCCGCGTTCACGACAACGACGGCAACGACTGGCTGCCCACCTCCGAAGTGCTGGTCCGCCGCAGCTATACCTACAGCGACACCGAGGCGCTGGCCAAGGAAGCGCAGGAGCAGCGGCTCTGGCGCGAGATGCAGACCGACGCCGTGCAGCAGATCGTGCGCCGCCTGCAGGCCGCGAGGAAGCCGGCCGCGTAGCTTCCGCGTCGGCTTCGACTTTGCACAGATCGATGCAGGTCCGTCCTGCCCAGCTGGCCGCACACCTTGCGCGGGGTTTGAACCCGCTTTACGTCGTGCACGGCGACGAGCCGCTGCTGGCGATCGAAGCGGGCGACGAGATACGCGCCGCCGCTCGCGCGGCCGGCTACGACGATCGCGAAATCCTGGTTGCAGAAGGGGGCTTCAAATGGGATGCGCTGGCCGCGGCCAACCGCAATCTCGGCCTGTTCGGCAGCCGCAAGCTGATCGACCTGCGCGTTCCGGGCGGCAAACCGGGACCGGAAGGCGCGCGCGTGCTCGAGGATTGCGCCAGGCATCCGAGCGCCGATACGCTGATGCTGATCACCTTGCCGCGACTCGATCGCGCCGCATCGGGCTCGGCGTGGTTCTCGGCACTCGATCAGGCGGGTGTCACGGTCGCCGTCTACCCGCTCGAACGCGACGAGCTGCCGCGATGGATCGCGGCGAGGCTTACGCGGCAGAAGCAGCACGCTTCCGCCGACACGCTGCAGTTTCTCGCCGATACGACCGAGGGGAACCTGCTCGCCGCGCAGCAGGAGGTTCAGAAGCTGGGGCTGTTGCTGCCTGAAGGCGAGCTCGATCCGGCGGCGGTCGAGCAGGCGCTCGCCGACGTCGCGCGCTTCGATGTGTTCCAGCTTTCGGAAGCATGGCTTGCCGGCGATGCCGCGCGCGCCTGCCGGATACTCGCTTCGCTCGAAGCGGCCGGCGAAGGCCTGCCGCTGTTGCTGTGGCAGCTCGGCGAAGACATCCATGCACTGGCTGCGGTGCTCAGCGCCGCCGCCGGTGGCGCGCCGGTCGGCGTCGCGGTCCGGTCGGCACGAGTCTGGGGCAAGCGCCAGGCGGCGATGGAGCGCGCGGCGCAGCGCGTAGCACCCGCGGCGATTCCGCGACTGCTGACGCGCCT
>JBDTNP010000509.1:0-4341 GCA_039933695.1 Betaproteobacteria bacterium
GAGCGCAACCTTGCCAAGGTTGAGGTCGCGAGTTCGAGACTCGTTTCCCGCTCCATATTTCGCTAGCGAGAGCCGGCGCTCTCCTCGTTTCTCTGCGACGCGCCGGCATCAGGCGTCGCGTGTCGGCCCCGGGCGGGGTGGCAGAGTGGTCATGCAGCGGCCTGCAAAGCCGTCTACGCCGGTTCGATTCCGACCTCCGCCTCCAAACCTCACTACGAGATGCTAGCGCGGCGACATCACCGGTCTCGTGATCCCGTGCGCGGAGACGCTGTACGACATGGATCAATTCCTGCCGTTTAACGGAGTGTCGGGCAGTTCGGATATGTGGCTGGATCTGAATTTTGCTTCGGCAGTTCGCTGGCGCATTTCGGGCCTGTGCTTAATCCACGAATGCGGCGCGCTGGGCACACTGCGCTTCGATCACGGTAGCACGATCAGGCCGCAACCTCCGCATTGACAACCCCGGGACCACTGAAGCAACGTGCCGATGCACAATGGAGATAGAATGCCTCCTCGGAGCCAAAGGCACGGCATGAACTCGACTTCCGAACAGCGGCGCCGGACAATCCTCGCCTGGGCCTTCGCGCGCGTTGACGTAGTTGCTTTCTCGGTCGCCAACGCGGCGGCGTTCGCGCTAGTGTTGTTTGCGCTTACGGTGGCGATCACCTGGAAAGGCGCCCCCTCCGGCCTACCGGTCGGGCCGCACCTCGCGCATCTGGCCATCTACTTTCCAGGATATTCGGTTAGCACTTCGGGTGCCTTCGTGGGGGCGGCGTACGCGGGCGCCATCGGGGCGATCGGCGGTCTTATCCTGGCGATGCTATGGAACTTTGCGCACGCGCTTCTCTTGAGCGTGATTCGCGTGCGCGCCAATCTCTCAGCATATTCGATCGACTGAACCTGGCGCCTTCAGACGATGGCGCTGCAATCTACTCCATAGCTATGTATCGATGAATGCACTTGGCGAACGCGAATCGCAAAGCGACCCGCAATTGGTTTGGGCGACGGTGCGTCTCAACACCTGGGTCTTCGGCCTGATCCTGGGGCTGATAAGCGGCTTGTTGCTGTTGGTACTTGCCCTGGTTGCCGGGTTAGCTTCCGGAGAATACCTGGGCCTCACGGTCACACTGATCGGAATCTTCGTGCCGGGCTACGGGCCGGGTTGGGATGGAGCCCTTGCAGGCCTGTTCTGGGGATTTCTTGGCGGCGGTCTGCTTGGTGCGGGCGTCTACCGAATTACTACCCGGAACGCGTTGACGCGGCTCGATGAGCTCGTCGCTTTCGAACGCGGTGACCGCGATTTCCCCGAAGCAGTCCTGCGTCTGCATGGCCCTTCGCTCGGCCTCGCGATCGGCGTGATGGGCGCATTGGGATTGATTGGTACGACAAGCTGGCTGGTGATTCGCGGCACCGCGGCCCACAGCGTCCATGCCCGCCTGTTGTCCGAGATCCTGCCGGGTTACTCGGTCGACCTGCCGGGAAGCTTCGTCGGCGCCGCCGAGCTGTTTGTCGTCCTCTATCTCGTTTGCCAGTTGCTTGCGTTCGTTTACAACCGCGTCGCCACCGCTCGACAGCGACGCGCGTGACAACGCCGCCCTTGCGCGCTGCCATTGTCGGAGCGGGGCTCATGGGAAGCTGGCACGCGCGCTATGCCGCGCGCAACCGTGCGCAAGTCGTAGCGATCGTCGATCCGGACGCGGGGGCTGCAAATCGATTGCGCGCCGGCTTTCCGGCGGCTGCTGTGTTTGCCAATCTGGCGACCATGCTCGCCGCAGCGGCGCCGGACGTCGTCCATATTTGCACCCCTGTGCAGACGCACGCGGAATTAGCCAAGGCGGCGCTCGAGCGCCATACTCATGTCATCGTCGAAAAACCGCTCGCCGTCGACGCTGCGCAAACGCGCCAGCTGCTCGATATCGCCGACGCGGCGGGTATGGTCCTCTGTCCCGTCTATCAATTCCCCTTTCAGCATGGTTTTCGGCGAGCGGAGGATTGGTTGCGCGCGCACGGCCCGCCTTTGCGCGTCGATCTGACGATTTGCTCTGCGGGCGCGCAACGTGTGGGACCCGGAGGTGGCGAACAACTGGTTCGCGAAATCCTGCCGCACCCGATTTCGGTGATCTGCATGCTGACCGGGCACGACGTTGTCGACCCGTCGGGGTGGACAGTGGCCAGCACCGTCGAGGGAGAATTCTTCGCGTCCGGAGGCGTCGGTTCCGTTGAAGCGTCGATATGCATAAGCACGCGCGCGAGGCCTCCCCGAGCCGAAGCGCGCGTGCTTTCTGCCAGTGGGACGCTCCATCTGGATTTCTTCCACGGCTACAGCGTTGTCCAGCGGGCCCGCGGCGGAAGAATCGGCAAGATCATGCTGCCGTTCGAGGGTGCCG
This sequence comes from Betaproteobacteria bacterium, assembly GCA_039933695.1. GTDB lineage: Bacteria > Pseudomonadota > Gammaproteobacteria > Burkholderiales > Casimicrobiaceae > PALSA-1003. The sequence continues at coordinate 2,388 of JBDTNP010000509.1, forward strand.
TCGTCCAGTCAGGGGGCGCCGCGCGAAATCTGTTGAGACGAACGTTGGCTCGTGAACCGGCGTATCCGGGGTTGGCAACATTGATCGGGGCGTTCTTCGCCGCCGCGAGGCAGACGGGTTCGCCTCCGTTCTCCCGAACGCTGATCGAGGCCATAGCCGGCTGGTGCGATTTTCTCGAAATTCGTGGCTCGCACGAGGCGCCGACGCGGCGGATCGACGTTTCTCAGGGCTGAGCCGTTGCGACCTTCGGCAGATGCAGGCGCCGCCATGCAGCCATCGCCCCCGACTAGCATGCGCTCACAGGAATGCACGATCGTCGTCGTGGCGCTGAATGGGGGCGGGAACCTGGTGGAATGCCTCAACGCCCTTCTCGCTCAAGGGGCTTCTTGCCTGGTGATGTTGGGAGATCGCACGGACAGCGCGACATGGCACGGGCGCTTTCCTTCGGTCCGTTTTGTCGAGGGTGCTGCCTCGGTTCCGGTGCGGCGGATGCAGGGCATTGAGGCCGCCGGAACCGAGCTCGTAGGCTTGCTCGAGGACAGTTCCGTTCCGGGGCCGCAGTGGCTCAGCGCACTGCGCGCCGGATTCGAGGCGGACAACGTGGCTGCCATCGGCGGCACCGTCACGATCGGGCACCACATCGCCCCTCGCCAGCAAGCTCTGGGTTGCTGCGAGTTCGGACGTTACCATCCAGCGCTCGTTCGAGCCATGCAGTCCGGCGACAGCGGACCACGATCGTTTGCCGTTGACAGATTGCCCGGCAACAATATCGCCTACCGCCGGTCCTCGATCCAGTCCGTGACGGGTTCGCATGCGGCATTGGTCGAAACGGTGCTCAACGCCGAGTTGCGGGCAGCGGGTTTCGAACTTGTCTTCGATCCGGCGATGACGGTCGATTACCGTCCGCGAGGGGCCGCTGGCGTCCACTGGATCGATCGCTATCGCCATGGACGCCTTTACGGCGGCCAGCGTGCCGCCGGCCGGCCGGTCGCAGATCGTGGCTTGTCGCTCGGGAAGGCATTGCTGTTGCCGTTCGTCTTGTCCGGCCGTAGTCTGCGCTGGATGAGGCATGCGATCCCGATTCGAGCGTGGTGGAAGGTCGGCCCTCTGGTCTGCTGGATGGAAACCGCCTGGGCGATCGGCGAGGCTGCCGGGACCGTCGCAGGAGTCGGACGCGGCATAGAGGGCTGGAAGGCGTGAAGATCGGCATCGACGGATCTTGCTGGCACAACCAACGCGGCTTTGGCCGCTTCGCGCGCGAACTGTTGCGCGCCCTGCTGGCGACTCCCGGCGGGCACGATTTCACACTCTTCTTCGATCACGATCCGCCGCCGGACATCGCTGCCACCGGCGCGGCCATAGTCCGGGTCCGGACGCAGACACCGGTCATTGAGTCAGCGGTCGCCTCGGGCCGTCGCAGCGTGTCCGACATCCTCGCCTTCACCCGAGCCACGGCAGCGCATCCGGTCGACGTGTTCTTTTTTCCCGCAGTGTATTCCTGGTTTCCTCTGCTGCCCGGCCGACGATCCGTCGTCACCGTGCATGACGCGATCGCGGAAACATTTCCCGACCTGGTGTTTCCGAATCTGCGCGCGCGCCGGTTATGGCAACTCAAAGTCCGCCTTGCACTGTGGCAGTCGACGCGGGTACTGACGGTATCCGCGTCTGCCAAGCGCGCGATAATGAAGTATCTTCGTGTTTCCGCAGCGCGGATCGACGTTACCACCGAAGCGCCCGCGGCGGGCTTCGGGCCGACGCGCGACGACGCCGCGATCGAGCAAGCGCTGCATGCTGCGGGATTACCCCCGGCGGCGCGTTTTCTTCTTTATGTCGGCGGCATCGCGCCGCACAAGAACGTCATCGGGTTTCTGCGCGGGTTTCGTCTTGCACTGTCGCTCGGAGGTGTTTCCGATCTGTATTTCGTCGTCGCCGGCGATCCAGCGGGTGGCGGATT
>JBDTNP010000510.1:0-1838 GCA_039933695.1 Betaproteobacteria bacterium
TGGCGGCGGAGGGAGCGCAGTGAACGCCCCGGCCGAATTTCTCGACTACGGCCCCGACGCGATCATCATGGCCGGCCTCAATGGCCGCAACTGGTCGCTGGACGACTACGTCGCGCGCGGCGGGTACGAGGCGCTGAAAAAGATCCTGGCCGAGAAGATCCCGCCGGCAACCGTCATCGCCGAAGTCAAGAAGTCGGCGCTGCGCGGCCGCGGCGGCGCGGGCTTCCCCACGGGCCTCAAGTGGAGCTTCATGCCGCAGCAGTACGCCGGCGAAAAGTACCTGGTCTGCAATTCCGACGAAGGCGAGCCGGGGACGTTCAAGGATCGCGACATCCTGCGCTACAACCCGCACATCCTGATCGAGGGGATGGCGATTGCCGCGTATGCGATGGGCTGCAAGCGCGGCTACAACTACATTCACGGCGAGATATGGGATACCTACGAGCGCTGCGAGCAGGCGCTCGAGCAGGCGTACGTTGCCGGATTTCTCGGCGACGACATCCTGGGCAGCGGGTTTTACTTTCACCTGTACAACCATCACGGTTACGGCGCGTACATTTGCGGCGAGGAAACCGCGCTGCTCGAATCGCTCGAGGGAAAAAAGGGGTTGCCGCGCTTCAAGCCGCCGTTTCCGGCAAGCTTCGGCCTGTACGGCAAGCCGACGACGATCAACAACACCGAGACGTTCGCCGCCGTGCCGTGGATCATCAACAATGGCGGCGAAGCATTTCTCGCGCTCGGACGCCAGAACAACGGCGGCACCAAGATCTTTTCGGTGTCCGGCGACGTCGAGCGGCCCGGCAATTACGAGATCAAGCTCGGCACGCCGTTCGCCCAGCTGCTGGAAATGGCCGGCGGGATGCGAGGGGGGCGGAAGCTCAAGGCCTGCATTCCCGGCGGTTCGTCAATGCCGGTGCTTCCGGGCGAGGTGATGCTGGCCACCGATATGGACTACGACTCGATCGCCAAGGCCGGCTCGATGCTGGGCTCGGGTGCGGTCATCCTGATGGACGATACGCGCTGCATGGTGCGATCGCTTTTGCGGCTTTCGTACTTCTACTTCGAGGAGTCGTGCGGCCAGTGCACGCCGTGCCGCGAGGGCACCGGCTGGCTGTGGCGCGTCGTCAACCGCATCGAGCACGGCAAGGGAAAAAACGAGGATCTCGACCTGCTGCTGTCGGTGTCGGACAACATCGCGGGACGCACGATCTGCGCGCTGGGCGACGCCGCGGCACTCCCGGTCAAAAGCTTCATCAAGCATTTCCGCGACGAATTCCAGTACCACATCGACCACAAGCAGTGCCGGGTGCCCGCTTATGTTTGACCTTCCGACCGCGCAAGTGCCGGGCTGCGCGTGGTGCTGACGCTCGAAGTCGACGGCAAGTCCGTCCAGGTGCCCAACGGCAGCACCGTCATGGACGCCGCGCATCAGCTCGACATCTACGTCCCGCATTTCTGCTGGCACAAGAAGCTCACGATAGCGGCCAACTGCAGGATGTGCCTGGTCCAGGTTGAGAAGGCGCCGAAGCCGCTGCCTGCGTGCGCAACCCCGGCCGCCGAGGGCATGAAGGTGTGGACGCATTCGGAGGCTGCCGTCACCGCGCAAAAGGGCGTGATGGAATTCCTGCTGATCAATCATCCGCTCGACTGCCCGATCTGCGACCAGGGCGGCGAGTGCCAGCTGCAGGATCTCGCTGTCGGCTACGGCGCGTCGAGCTCGCGCTACGACGAGCCCAAGCGCGTGGTGCTCAACAAGAACCTCGGACCGCTGATCGCGACCGACATGACGCGCTGCATCCACTGCACGCGCTGCGTCCGCTTCGGCCAGGAGATCGCCG
>JBDTNP010000511.1:0-2942 GCA_039933695.1 Betaproteobacteria bacterium
GGTACCGCGAATTCTTCGACTGGATCTAGCGGTACGCCGCGCCCGGCCCATCGCGCCGTGGTCAGCGGACGCGCTTGGCAGGATAGTCTTCTTCGATATTGTCGCGGAAAAAGCTCCACGGTGAAGACGCGCCAGCGAAGCGCCGCCAGGTCTCGGCGGTGACGCCCGAATACTCGAACGTCCCGTTGGTCAGCTCGACGACCAACACGCGCTTGCGCTCGTCATAGCCGGCGCCACGCAGGTTGCCGCCCGACAATCGTTTCATTTCCATCGCGTTGGCTCCGGGGCAAGAGCGCTCGCCCGAATAGGGTAAGCCCCGGGCGGCCGAACGCCGCGTCCGTCGTCACCGGGGCATGTCGCGCACAAGGACGGCGATCGCGGCGCGCGCCAGGCTTTGCACGACGCTTAAGACCCATCGCCCCGTTGCCGATGACACCGACTGCGGATTTCACGACGTCGGCTTGGGCGCGGCGTACGGCGCGCAGCCTTCGAGCTTGGTCGGCACGCCGTTTTCGATCAACACCAGGTCCATGCCCTTGCCGCGCAACTCGAGGCTCGCATTGCTGTAGCGAATGCCCGAGGCGGCTGGGATTTGATAGAGGGTGATGCGGTCTGCGTTCGAGGTCAGCAGACGGACTTCGCCCGGCTCGAAGCGCATGATCAGCCGCTCACCGGCGAGCTCGCAGGCAAATGTTGCCTTCGCCGCGTCCTCTTCCTCCTTGGTCGGCTTGTGCTCGCAGCCGGCAAGCTGGGCACAGAGCGCGAACGCCGCCGCCATCAACACGGGATGGCGCCCGATCGCACTGACGGTCGCGCGTACGGTCGCCATCACTGCAATGTGCCCGGCACCGGCGCGGGCGGCAACGTAGTTGGCCGCACGATGTCGCACAGGCGCGCCGGCTGCTGCCGGCCGTCGGTCTGCACGGTCACTACCATCGAGCAAAGATCGAACTGCGCTTCGGCCAGCGCCGCGGCCGCGCTCTTCAGGTCCTCGTCCGACAGCGCAGGCGAATGGGCAAGGATGCGGGCGTAGCGCAGCGACGGATGGCCGACCGCGAGCCAGCGCCGGTCGGGGCCGCGTGCGACGACGATCGATTCGCGGCCGAACGGATACCACCAGATGCCGAGCATGTGCACGGCAGTGATCTTGAGCACCGACGGCAGGGCCGGATCCATCAGCCGGGCGCGCGCCTCCGAGCGCTCAGCCGCGCCGTCGGCGCGCAGGCATTTGCTCTCGAGCATCAGCGCGCCGTTTTCTCCGATCGAGTATTCGGTGCGCGTGTCGCGCGCGCACCGGCTTTGCAGGAAGCCGCGGATCGACGCGATCTCGTACCAGGTAGCGACATAGCCGTCGACCTTGAAATCGGGCAGCGGGGTCAGTGCGGTCGCCGGAGCCAGCGGCAGCAGCACGAAAAGCCCGAGCAGGCAGCAACGCTTCATTCGATGCCTACGCCTTGTACGCGGCAGGGGCCGCGATCCTTGCGCCATTCTGACAGAGATCGCGGCGGATTCGGAATTCAGCAGTCGACGACGTTCACCGCCAGCCCGCCGAGCGAGGTTTCCTTGTATTTCGCCATCATGTCGCGCCCGGTCTCGTACATCGTCTTGATGACCGCGTCGAGTGGAACGCGGTGCGCGCCGTCGCCGCGTAGCGCCAGTGACGCGGCGTTGATCGCCTTGATCGCGCCCATCGCGTTGCGCTCGATGCAGGGTATCTGCACCAGTCCGCCCACCGGGTCGCAACTCATGCCCAGATGGTGCTCGATGCCGATCTCGGCGGCGTTCTCGATCTGCGCATTGCTGCCGCCCAGCGCCGCGGCGAGGCCGGCTGCTGCCATCGCGCAGGCGACGCCGACTTCGCCCTGGCAACCGACTTCGGCGCCGGAGAGCGAGGCATTGCGTTTGCACAAGCCGCCGATCGCCGCGGCGGTGAGCAGCAACGCGACGATCCCGTCTTCGTTGGCGTCCTCGTAGAATTCGCGGTAGTAGCGTATGACCGCCGGAATGATGCCGGCAGCGCCATTGGTCGGCGCCGTCACGACGCGGCCTCCGGCGGCGTTCTCCTCGTTGACGGCGATCGCATAGAGGCTTACCCAGTCGAGCGTCTCGGTCGGATTTCTCTCCTGCTGCGCCCGCTTGGCGAGCAGGGCCTGGTGCAGGCCCTTGGCCCGGCGCCGGACATTCAGGCCGCCGGGAAGGACGCCGTCATTGCGCAGGCCCCGCTCGATGCAGTCGTTCATGATCGCCCAACGCTCGAGCAGCCCGGTGCGAACCTGATCGGGGCTGCGCAACGCGAGCTCGTTGATGCGCATCATTTCGGGAATCCGCTTGTGCGCGGCATCGCCCTGCTTCAACAGCTCGGTGGCGCTGCTGAAAGGGTAGGGTACGCGCAGTCGCTGGGGCGCGTCGGCCAGCTGCTCGATTTCGTTCTCGGCGACGATGAAGCCGCCGCCGACGGAAAAGTACACTTTGCGGGCGAGGCGTGCGCCGCCGGCGTCGAGCGCGGTAAAGCGGATGCCGTTGCTATGGAATGCCAGCGACTTATCGACGCGAAAGCGCAGATGCTCGTCCTCGCGGAAAGTAATCGCGTGCCTGCCGTCGAGTAAGAGCGTGTGTGCCTCGCGGATCTGCCGCACCTTGCGTTCGACCTGGTCGGGATCGACGCGGTCCGGCGTCTCGCCCGACAGGCCGAGGAGGATCGCGCGATCGGTTCCGTGGCCGCGGCCGGTGAGCGCAAGCGAGCCGTAAAGGTCGACAAAGATCTGCGTGACCGCGTCGAGCGGGTGATCGGCGGCGAGCTCGTGGACGAAGCGGTATGCGGCACGCATCGGTCCCATCGTGTGCGAGCTCGACGGGCCGAGACCGATCTTGAACAAATCGAATGCGCTGACGAACAAGGAGTGGGATCCGGGAGTGGTAAACTGGATTGCCGTGATTGTACT
>JBDTNP010000512.1:0-10519 GCA_039933695.1 Betaproteobacteria bacterium
CAAAGCCGCGCCGCGCCGGCTAAAATGATGAGTGACTCGACCCGCGCACATGCCGCTGGCCGCCATCGCGCTGATCGTCGCCGCGTGCGCCTGCTTCACCAGCATCGACGTAACCGTCAAGCACCTGAGCCAGCGCTACCCGGTACCGCTGCTGGTATGGGCGCGGTGGGGCGTTCAGGCGCTGCTGATGTTTGCCCTGCTGGCGCCGACGATGCGCTGGAGCCTGGTGCGCACGACGCGTCCCGGCCTGCACCTGGTGCGCGGCACGGTGCTCATCGCATCGTCGCTGTGCTTTTTCACCGCGGTCAAATATCTGCCGCTGGCCGAAGCGACCGCGCTCAATTACACCAGTCCGATCCTGGTGACCCTGATGGCCGGATGGCTGCTGGACGAGCGCATCACCTTGCCGCGGTGGGGTTTCGCCGCGGCGGGATTCGTCGGCATGCTGCTGATCGTGCGTCCCGGCACCGGGATCCTCGACAGCGCCTCGTTCTTCGCGCTGGCCGCGGCGGCAGCCTATGCGGTCTACCAGATACTGACCCGGAAGCTCGTCGGCGAGGACTTGAGGGTATTGCTGTTCTATCCGTGCCTGTGCGGCGCGGTCCTGATGTCGATCGTCGTCGCGTTCGAGCACGACGACGCCTGGTATCCGACGTCCGACCTCGCTTTGTTCCTCGGCATCGGGGTCATGGGCTCAATAGGGCACTGGCTGTTCACGCGGGTGTTCCGGCTGGCCTCCGCCTCGGCTATCGCCCCCTTCACCTATGTGCAGCTGGTGTTCTCGACGATCGCAGCCTGGGCTTTGTTCGGGACGTTCCCCGACGCGTGGGCGCTGACCGGCATGGTCGTGATCGCCGGCAGCGGCGGCGTCCTCACCTGGTACGAGCGCTGGCGCGCGAGCCTGGCGCCGGCCGAGCCCGCCGCGGTCGACTGAACGCACCGCGATCGGCTAGAATTGGCCTGACCGCCTTACCAATCCGGCGTTTCCGCCGGCGATCCCGAAGGGAAATCGACATGAGCACTGCATCGTGAACGCTGCTGCCACCCGTATCGGCTTCATCGGCCTCGGACTGATGGGCCACGGCATCGCGAAGAACCTGATCGCCAAGGGGTTCCCGCTGACGATCCGGGTCCACAGGAATCGCAAACCCGCCGAGGACATACTCGCGGCCGGCGCCCGGGAGGTCAGGACCAACGCCGAGCTCGCGCACGCGTCCGACGTCGTCATTCTCTGCGTGACCGGCTCGCCGCAGATCGAGGAGATCATCTACGGACCTGACGGCATCCTGGGCGCGGCGCGCGACGGCTTGATCATCGTCGACACCTCGACCGCCGAGCCTTCGTCGACGGCGAAAATTCGCGACGCCCTGGCGTCCAAGGGGACGCGGTATGTCGACGCGCCGCTGGCGCGCACGCCGAAGGAAGCCGAAGAGGGCCGCCTGAACACGATGGTCGGCGCCGACGACGCGACGTTCGCGCAGCTGAAGCCGGTGCTGTCCGCGTACTGCGAGAACGTCATCCACGTCGGCGGACCGGGGCACGGCCACATGTTGAAGCTCATCAACAATTTTATGGCGATGGCGATCGCGACGGCGACCGCCGAGGCCTGTGCTGCCTGCGCGAAATCCGGGGTATCGATCAAGAAGCTGCACGAGATCATCTCGGCCGGCGCGGTGAATTCCGGGATCTTCCAGATGACCGCCGGCAAGATGCTCGAAAGCGGCGATCTTTCCGGGCTCAAGTTCACGCTGGTCAACGCGATGAAGGACATGCGCTACTACACCCACATGGTCGAGGCGCTGCCGTCGCCGGCGATCGTCGGCGAGGCTGTGCACCAGAGCCTGGTCAACGCCAACATGCTCGGCTTCGGCGACAAGTACGTCGCCTCGCTGATCGAAGCGCAGGAAAAGCTCGCCGGCGTCGAGATCGTCGCGCGGTAGTCCGGGAAAATCCCCGCCGGGGTTCGCGCCGGATGCGCGCGACCTCGGGCAGCGGTATGCTCGGATGCATTGGATCCAAAGGAGAAATAGAGTCATGGCTGCGCCTTCCCTCTGGGACAATCCTCTCGGAACCGACGGCTTCGAGTTCGTCGAATACGCCGCGCCCGATCCGGCGGCGCTCGGCCGGCTGTTCGAGCAGATGGGCTTTTCGGCGATCGCCAAGCATCGCTCGAAAAACGTACTGTTGTACCGACAGGGCGACGTCAACTTCATCGTCAACGCCGAGCCCGGCAGCTTCGCGCAGGGCTTCGCACGTGTGCACGGACCGTCGATTTGCGCGATGGCGTTCCGCGTCAAAGATGCCGGTCGCGCCTACGCCAAGCTGATCGAGCGGGGCGCGTGGGGCGTCGAGGCGCATCCAGGGCCGATGGAGCTCAGTATTCCGGCGATCAAGGGCATCGGCGATTCCCTGATCTACCTGGTCGACCGCTACCAGGTCGGCGGCGCCGGCGTGTCGATCTACGACATCGACTTCGTCCCGATCGCCGGCACCGAGCAGCGTCCGCAAGGCGCGGGACTGGTGACGATCGATCATCTGACGCACAACGTGCATCGCGGGCGGATGGACGAATGGGCGAGCTTTTACGAGCGGCTGTTCAATTTCCGCGAGGTCCGCTATTTCGACATCGAGGGCAAGCTGACTGGGCTCAAAAGTAAGGCGATGACCAGCCCCTGCGGCAAGATCAGGATACCGATCAACGAGAGCTCCGACGACAAGAGTCAGATCCAGGAATACCTGGTCGCCTACCACGGCGAAGGCATCCAGCACATCGCGCTGGGCACCGGTGACATCTACGACACCGTGCATACGCTGCGCCTGCGCGGCGTCGCGTTCCAGGACACGCCCGATACCTATTACGAGGCACTGGCCACGCGGCTTCCCGGGCACCAGGAAGACACCGCCCGCCTGAAGAAGGAGCGCATCCTGCTCGACGGCGCACCGGCCCAAAACGAAATGCTCCTGCAGATCTTCACCACGACCGTCATCGGACCAATCTTCTTCGAGATCATCCAGCGCAAGGGCAATCAAGGCTTCGGCGAAGGCAATTTCCGCGCCTTGTTCGAGTCGATCGAGCAGGACCAGATCCGGCGCGGCGTGCTCAAGGGCTGAAAGCCCTGCGGTGGCGACAGGCGCCATTCGGGCAAAAATTTCGCTGACATCGCAAAACCGTGCTTACTCCTCTGGGGTTTCGTCTGCTGCGCCGTCTTGCCGACGGTGAAATCCATTCCGGTGAGGCACTGGCGACGGCGGTAGGGATGTCGCGGGCTCGCGTCTCGCAGGTGCTCAAGGAAGCGGACACCGCAGGGCTCAGGCTGGAGCGCATCCGCGGCCGCGGCTATCGACTGCACGACCCGGCTCCGTTTCTCGACCGTGACGCGATCGTCGAGGCGCTCGGCGCGGGGGCAAAGGCGGTGAAGCTCGAAGTGGTGGACGCGATCGATTCGACCAGCAGCGAGCTCAACCGACGCGCCTCGCGCGAAGACGTGCATCGCCGCCTGCTGGTCGCCGAATGGCAGACCGCGGGTCGCGGCCGACGCGGCCGGGGCTGGACGGCTATAGCCGGAGGCAGCCTGACTTTCTCGCTGGGCTGGCGGTTCGAGCAGGGAGCCGGATTTCTGGCCGGCCTTTCGCTCGCGGTCGGCGTGGCACTCGCGCGCGCACTGGAAACGGCGGGCATCGGCGGCGTCGAGCTCAAATGGCCGAACGACCTGATCCACCGCTATTGCAAGTTCGGCGGCATCCTGATCGAGCTTTCCGGCGATGCGCTCGGACCGTCGCTCGCGGTGATCGGCGTCGGCCTCAACGTGCGGCTGCCGCCCGCCGCGCGGCGCGGCATAGCGCAGCCGGTCACCGATATTGCGACGATCGCACAAGGACGCGGCATCGACCGCAATCTGCTGCTCGCCGGGCTGGTGCGTGAATTGACGGCGATGCTGGAGCGCTATGCGGTCGATGGCTTCGCGCCGTTCATCCCCGAATGGCAGCGCCGCAATGCATTCCGCGGCAAGCCGGTGAAGATCATCCTGCCCGACGGCAGCGCCGCGTCGGGCGACGTCGTTGGCGTCGACGCCAGCGGCGCTCTGGTGCTCGACCATCGCGGCCGCCGCTTGCGCTTCGTCACCGGCGAGGTTTCGCTGCGCAGGCCGTGACCGTGCCGCATTCGCCGCTTTCGCTTCCGGCCGCGGTGCCGGTCGTGGATAATCGCCGCATCGCGCCGGCGTCCCACCCGGCAGGGATCGAGCGTCGTAGCCACCCTTTGACTTGAACGGGCCCTGATGAGAACGCTGGTCTTTCTTCTTCTGCTCGCCAATCTGAGCCTGTTCGGTTACATCAAGCTCGACAGCCTCGGCAGCGGCGAGGGCGTTCGCCTGTCGCAACAGGTCCAGCCCGACAAGATCAAGCTGCTGACGCCCCAGGAGGTGGCGGCACTCGGGCCGGCCAAGGCCGCGTCGCTGGCGGACGTATGCGTCGAATGGGGTCCGTTGTCGGACACCGACCGCAATCGCGCGCTGGCGAGTCTCGAGCCGCTGGATCTTTCCCGTCTGATGACCCAGAAAAAAGTCGAGGTCATCGCCAGTTATTGGGTCTTTCTGCCGCCGGCCGCCAATCGCGCCGCGGCCGACCAGCGCGTGGCCGAGCTCAAGGCCAGCGGCATCAAGGACGTCTCGGTCATCGACAGCGGACCGCAACGCAATGCGATCTCGCTGGGCGTATTTCGCGGCGAGGAGGCCGCCCGCAATCGACTAGCGTCACTGCAGGCGCAGGGATTCGCCAATGCGAGGCTCGAGCCGCGCACGCAATCGGTGCAGCAGACGATGCTGGTCGTGCGCGATCCCACTGCGCAGGCGATGGCGCGCCTGAAGGAACTGCAGAGCGAGTTCCCGGGCAGCGACACCAAGATCGGCTCGTGCGACAAGCAGGCTTGAACGCCTCTCGGCCTCCCGCGAACGCCGCGTCGATTCGCGAGGCGACGACCGCAAGCGACATGACGCTCGCCCGCGCGCTGTTCGACGAATACGCGCGCTGGCTGAGAGTCGATCTGTGCTTCCAGGGCTTCGATGAGGAATTGCGCACGCTGCCCGGCGCCTACGCGCCGCCGCGCGGGCGGCTGTTGCTCGCCGGAGGCGATGCCGATGCGTTCGCCTGCATCGCGTTGCGGCCGCTGGCCCAACCGGCGGTGGGCGAAGTCAAGCGGCTGTACGTGCAGCCGGCGCACCGCGGCAAGGGCTGGGGCGGGAGGCTGGTCGCCGCGCTGCTCGCCGAGGCCCGCGCGATCGGCTACGACGAGCTCAAGCTCGACACGCTGGACTGGATGAACGCCGCGCGCGCGCTGTACGAAGAGACCGGATTTCGCGCGTGCGCGCCGTATTACGCCAATCCGCTTCCCGGCGTCGTCTACATGTCGCTGCACCTGTGCGACGCCGACGGCGGCTGACGCGGCGATTCCGTGGCGCATCGAACGTTTCTCGACGAGGGTGAATCGGCTGCCCTCGAACAGGCGATCGCCGCTTTGGAGGCGCAAACCGGCGTGCAGCTCGTCACCGCCGTCATCGGCAAGGCCGACAGCTACGTCGAGTTGCCGTGGAAGGCATTCGCGCTCGGCACCGCGCTCGCCGCCCTCGTGCTCGTCGTTGCCGATGCGCTGTCGCCGCGCTGGACGGGCGCCGACAACGCGCTGATCTTCGCGGTCGTGATCCTGGGCGTTGGTTCCGCCAGCGCACTGCTCACCGTCGCCGCGCCGCCTTACGCGCGGCTATTCCTGCGCGCGACCCAACGCGACCTGGAAGTCCGTCATTACGCGCAGGCGTTTTTCCTGCGTCGCGAATTGTTCGCTACGCGCGGGCGCAACGGCATCCTGCTGCTGGTAGCCCTGTTCGAGCGCAAGGTCGAAATCCTGCCGGACGTCGGCCTGCACGCGCGTTTCGCTGCGACCGACTGGCGGACGGTGATCGACGCGATGACGCCTTTGTTGCGCGAGCGCCGCTGCTTCGGCGCCATGCAGCAAGGCGTGGCGCGCATGCAGGCGCTGCTGCTGGCCAAGGGAATGTCCGCAGCGCCAGGCGGCAACGAGCTGGCCGACCGGCCGATTCAGGAGACGGGGGCGCGATGACGGCCGCAAGTTCGCTCGCCTGGCTCGCGTTCGTCTTCGCGACGGAAGCCGCGTTGGCGGCCGACGTCCCGTATCTGACGGGACGCGTCGTCGACAACGCCGAGATCCTCGCGCCGGCGACGCGCGACAAGCTGACGGCCGTGCTCAAGGCGCACGAAGACGCCAGCACCGACCAGATCGCCGTGCTGACGGTACCTACGATAGGCGGCGAAGCGATCGAGCAATACGCGACCCGCGTGTTCGATGCCTGGAAGCTGGGACAAAAGGGCAAGGACAACGGCGTGCTGGTCATCGTCGCGCCGAACGACCGCAAGATGCGGATCGAAGTCGGCTACGGCCTCGAGGGCACGCTGACCGACGTCGCGGCGAGTCGCATCATCCGCGACCGGATGACGCCTCGCTTCAAGGAGGGCAATTACGACCGCGGCGTAAGCGATGGCGTCGACGCGATCATCGCCCAGCTCGAAGGTCGCGCCGAATTGGCGCCGGCGAGCGCGCCGGCGCCGAGCTCGAGCGGCGCCAGGTCGCTGGTGCAGATCGACGGCCCGGAGCTCGCGTGGCCGATGCGCATCCTGCTCGGCGCGTTCATCTTCGGCATCATCGGGATCTTCACCGTCGTCGGCGTGATGACGCCGGGCGTCGGCTGGTTTCTCTACGTGTTTCTGATTCCGTTCTGGGCGATGTTTCCGATCATCATCGTCGGAGCGCGCGGCGCGCTGTGGCTGCTCGGCACCTACGTCGTCGCCTATCCGATCGCCAAGCTGATCCTGTCGCGGCAGCCGTGGTACCTGAAAGCGGCGAGCGAATTGAAGACCAAGGGTCACGCCAGCATCGGCGGATTCGTGATGAGCTCGGGCGGCGGCTCGTCCGGCGGATTCTCGTCCGGGGGTGGAGGCGGCTTCTCGGGTGGCGGCGGCAGTTCCGGCGGCGGCGGCAGCTCGGGCAGCTGGTAAGTTGTCTCAAGCGAAATGTCGCACCGGTCGGCCGGTCCGCGTCGGCCAATGAGGTATTGCGCCAAGCAGGGGAATAGGCATCGGTGCCACCTCCGGATATCATGAGCGCCCGGCAAGTTCCCGTCCCCGCCATGACCGACCCGCAATCCGCCGCACGCTATGCACTGAACCAACCTCCGGTCGTCGGTGAAGTGATCGACGGTGAGGTGATGGTCATCAATCTCGACACCGGCGTCTATTACAGCGTCACCGGCGCCGGCGCCGCCGTGTGGCCGATGCTCGTGGGTGGAGCGACCCGACGGGAAATCAGCGACCGGGTGGCGCGGCACTACGGCGCGAGCGCCGCGTCGGTCGAGCGCGACCTCGGCATGTTCATCGCGCAGCTGGCCGACGAGGCGATTCTGCGGTTGCGGCAGGACGACGTCGCGGCCGGGCCGTTCGACGCAGTCGATGGATGGCCGGCAGTGACGTATCCCGGATTCGGCTTCGAGCGTTATGACGACATGCAGGCGCTGCTCGTCATCGACCCTGTGCACGAGGTGGGCAATTTCGGCTGGCCGTCGCGCAGCGCGGACGACAGCGAGAAGGCATGAGCGCCGCGTCGGACGCGGCGCCGGAGCTGGCGCTTCTCGCCGCGACGCTCGACCGGGCAGTTGCGCGGCTGCCTGCGTCGCCGCGCCTGTATCGTGTCGCCGGCGACCTCGTTGCGATTCGCGCCGGCGACCGGGCCGCGGCACTGCTCGAGGCGTTCACCCCGATACGAGTGGACGAAGACAGCGGCGCCGTGGCGCTCGAGGTCTTCGTCTTCGATGCGGTGAGCGACAGGCTGGCGCTTCCCGACACCGCGATAACGCATCGCCGAGCGACGCAGACAGGTGGGCTCGGCGCGTTCGCCGCGTCCGGAGCTCAGGCGTTTTTTCAACCCGACGCCGGCGTCCTTTCGTTGTTCGACGCATCGCGTCGGCGCGCTTACTGCTGGCTGCGCGATTCGACTGCGTTGCCGTACTACGAATTCGCGGCCCCGCTGCGGCACCTGCTGCAGTGGTGGATGCTTTCGCGCGGCGGGGCGCTGCTGCATAGCGCCGCGATCGGCACGAGCGACGGCGGCGTGCTGATCGCGGGCCCCAGCGGCAGCGGCAAATCCACGACCGCGCTGGCCTGCCAGGCAGCCGGGTTGGGATTTACCAGCGACGACTATGTGCTGGTCTCGTGCAGCGGACCGCCGACCGTGCACATGGCCTATTCGACGTCGAAGGTCGTGCGCGAGAGTCTGGGCGCGCACGACGCCTACCGCCGCCACTTTCGCAATCTCGAGCGCGGCGACGAGAAACCGATGATGTTCATGCACGAGGTTGCGCCGCAGCGGGTCCTGCGCTCGTTTCCGCTTCGGGCGATCGTGGTGCCTGTAATCGCGCAGCGCACCTCTACGCGGATTGTCGCGGCGAGCGCAGCCGAGGTGCTGCGCGCGCTTGCGCCAAGCTCGATCCTGCTGTTTCCGCTGGCCGGCGCGACCGCGTTCCAGCGAATCGCGGCGCTGTGCCGGGCAGTGCCGTGCCTGCGCGCGGAGCTTTCCGGCGATCCGCACGATGTCGCTGGCGCATTTGCCCGCCTGCTTCGCCAGCCGGCGCTCGCCGGCGTGGCGGCAGCCGCGTGATGCGTCTCAGCGTCGTCCTGCCGGTGTTCAACGGAGCCTCCTTTCTCGCTGCGGCGATCGACAGCGTGCTCGCCCAGACCCGGCGGGCAGACGAGATCATCGCGATCGACGACGGATCGACCGACGACAGCCCTGCGATACTCGCGCGATACCCGGATTTCCGGGTCATCAGCCAGCCCAATTCGGGCTGTGCGATCGCGCGCAATGCCGGCGCCGCACTCGCGAGCGGTGACGTGATCGCATTCGTCGACCAGGATGATATCCAGGACGTCGACCGGTTCGCGCGCCAGATCGACGCGCTGCAGGCGGATTCCAGGCTGGGCTTCGTCGTTTGCGCGCAGCAATATTTCCTGAGCGAGGCGATGGAGCGGCCGCCGTCGTGGTGCGACCCGCGCACGCTGGCCCGGCCGCAACACGGGTTTGGCACGAACACCTTGCTGCTGCGCCGCGAAGTGTTCTTGCGGGTGGGAGCTTTCGATCCCGACAAGGTGCCGCTGGACGATTCCGACTGGCTGGTTCGCGCGCTCGACGGCGGCGAGCGCTATCTTCATCTCGACGCGGTCCTGGTGCACCGACGCATTCACGACGCCAATCTCAGTGCCCGACGAATGTCGCCGCGATTTACCCACCTTATGGCACGCACGTTGCATGAGTCGCTGAAACGTCGCCGCGACCGCGACGAGACACGATGAAGGCGATCGACGTCGTTGTCCCGGCGTTCAACGCCGCGCGTTATCTGGACGAGGCGCTGGTGAGCGTTCTTTCGCAGGACCATGCCGCGCAGCGAATCATCGTCGTCGACGACGGGTCGACCGACGGCACAGCAGACGTCGCGGCGAGGTTCGGCGCGCCGGTCGAGATCACGCGCCGTGACAACGGCGGGGCAGGCGCAGCGCGCAACACCGGACTCGTGCGATCGACCGCCGCCTTCGTCGCCTTTCTCGACGCTGACGACCGCTGGATCGCGCGCAAGCTGACTCTTCAAATGGCCGCGTTGGACGCCGATCCGGCGATCGATCTTGTCCTGTGCCTTGTCCGCGCCTTCGCAAGCCCGGAACTACTGGAAGCGGAGCGGTCTGCGCTCGAGGCGCAGCAGCCGCGTCCATTCGAGGGATGGGTCGCCGGATCGATGCTGATCCGCCGCGCATCGTTCGATCGGGTCGGTCCGTTTGCCGAAGACCTTGGCGTTGCCGAAGGCGTGGATTGGTTCAACCGGGCACGCCGCGCCGGGCTGAGCCATCGCGTCATTCCCGA
Source organism: Betaproteobacteria bacterium (assembly GCA_039933695.1). Taxonomy (GTDB): domain Bacteria; phylum Pseudomonadota; class Gammaproteobacteria; order Burkholderiales; family Casimicrobiaceae; genus PALSA-1003. The sequence continues at coordinate 9,974 of JBDTNP010000512.1, forward strand.
GGTACTGCTCGAACGGCGGCTGCATCGTCACAACACGACACGCTTGCGGGCTGCCGATCGTCGCGATTACCTGCTTGCAGCCAAGAGGCATGTCGAGCGGTTGCGCAAGGACAGCGAAAGCGAAAGTCGATGATCGGCGGCGGCTGGCAGCCGACGCCAGCACAGGAAGATCTGCTCGAAGTTGCCCTGGGCTCGGAAGTCCGGGCGCCCGTGGCATGGCGATCGTGGCGCGCGCGATTGGGACCGCTCGGGCCGGAAGGCGTCGACAACGGCAGCGCCCGAATTTTGCCGCTGCTCAAACCGCGCTTAGTACTTCTTCCGCGCGACGACCCGATGCTGCCATTGATCGTCGGCTGTCACCGGCGCTCGCTCTACCATGGCCGCATGCTGCGGGCGCGGGCGGCGACCTTGCTCGCGCTGCTCGCCCGCGCCGGCATAGCGACGATGGTGTCGAAAGGAGGCGTGCTCGGAACCGCGTATTACGGCGATCTCGGCCTGCGGCCGATGAACGACTTCGACGTGCTGGTGCCGCGCGGGCAGGCGCTC
>JBDTNP010000513.1:0-1933 GCA_039933695.1 Betaproteobacteria bacterium
CGAGCGATTTCTCGCGCAGCTGAATCAGCGTCAACCCTGCGTCGAGCGCGGCCCGGGCCCGCGCGAGGAATTCCGCTTCGCCCAGGTCTTCGGCCATCGAGATCGCATAGACGGCGGGCAAGGCAAGCGCGCGCAGCACCGGCGCGTTGGCCGGCAGCAGCGGCGTCACCTCGATCGCCGTCGGCTGCTGCCACGCGATCGCCTGGCCGTCGCGGCCGTGCGGCTCGCCCTGCCATGCGAACACCCGGAAAAAATGGAGCTCGACGTGCGCATGCGGATACTCGTAGCGCTGTGTGAGCCACGGGGCGGCTCGGGTCACGACAATGCCGAGCTCCTCGTCGAGCTCGCGCAATAACGCGTCCCTCGCCGATTCGCCGGGCTCGAGCTTGCCGCCGGGAAATTCCCAGAAGCCGCCGTACGGCGTCCCCGGCAGGCGTTGCGCCAGCAGCACCTTGCCATCGCCGCGCTGCAGTATCGCCGCGGCCACGCGCACGATCGTGCGCTCGCTCACCTGGAGCTCTTGTTCCTGCCCCTGCCTTTGCCGCCGTCGAGCGCGCGGGCGGCGGCCTGCGCCCGCGCGAACTGCCAGGCGACGCGGCCGCTGCGCGATCCGCGCTGCAGCGCGAACTGCACCGCTTCGCGATGCAGGCGTTCCAGCGCGGAGCCGTCGTCGGGAACCGGCACGCCGTAGAAGCGCAGCCATTGATGGACCGCGGCAAAGTAGTCTTCCTGGGTGAACGGATAGAACGAGATCCACACGCCGAAGCGCTCCGACAGCGATATCTTTTCCTCGACCGATTCGCCCGGATGCACTTCTTCGCCGATGTGCCTTGCCTCGAGATTTTCGCTGAAATATTCGGGTAGCAGATGCCGCCGGTTCGAGGTGGCGTAGATCAGCACGTTCGACGACGCTGCGGCGATCGTGCCGTCGAGCATGACCTTCAGCGCCTTGTAGCCGGGCTCGTTGGCGTCGAACGACAGGTCGTCGCAGAAAACGATGAATCGCTCGGGGCGCTCGGCGATCGGCTCGACGATGTCCGGCAGGTCGACCAGGTCGCTCTTGTCGACTTCGATCAGACGCAGGCCCTTGCCAGCGTACTTGCCGAGCATCGCCTTCACCAGCGACGACTTGCCGGTGCCGCGCGATCCTGTCAGGAGCACATTGTTCGCCGGAAGACCCGAGACGAATTGCCGCGTGTTGGCGTCGATCGCCGCCTTCTGCGCGTCGATCGCCACCAGGTCGTCGAGGCTGATCGCGTGCGGACGCAGCACAGGCTGCAGGTAGCCGCGCTGCCCGCGCTTGCGCCAGCGAAACGCCCTCGCCTTCCAGTCGGGCGGGGCCGGTGCGGCGGGCAAGAGCGCTTCGAGCCGGCCCAGCAGACTTTCGGCGCGCGCCATCAGGCGGTCGAGGTCGCGTTCGTTCACGGCTCGCTAGCTCCGGTAATCGGCATTGATCGTGACGTAGCCGTGCGAAAGATCGCAGGTCCACACGGTGGCTGTCGCGCCGCCGCGCCCGAGTGCGACGCGAATACCGATCTCGGCCTGTTCCATCACGCGCTTGCCGTCCTCCTCGCGATAGCTGGGGGCGCGCCCGCCGTCCGCGACGACCAGCACGTCATCGAGCCAGAACGACACGCAAGCCGGATCGAGATCGTCGATTGCCGCGTTGCCGATCGCGCAGACGATGCGTCCCAGATTGGGATCGGAGGCGAAAAAAGCGGTCTTGACCAGCGGCGAATTGGCGATCTCGCGCGCGACCCGGTCGCATTCGGCGTCGTCGCGCCCGCCGTCGACGACGATGGTGATGAACTTGGTCGCTCCCTCGCCGTCGCGCACGATCGCCTGCGCCAGCTGCACGGCGACGAGCTCGAGCGCATCGTGCAACGGAGGCAGGCGGGGATCGTCGGAGCGAACGATAGGCGCCATCGCCGCC
>JBDTNP010000514.1:0-9352 GCA_039933695.1 Betaproteobacteria bacterium
GGATCGAACCCTCGACCTCCGCATTGCGAACGCGGCGCTCTCCCAGCTGAGCTACGTCCCCACAGGGGCGAAAGTATAGCCGCAGACCCCCGGGGAGTAAACCGGGGCGGCATTAGCTTATAGCCGCAGCAATCTCCGTGAATTGCGCCGCTTGGATGGCGTCTGCGTCATACGCCGAACGTCCCGCCGGCTTGATTCGCGCTCGTGGCGCCACCATGTAAGCTATCCGACGCCGCCGCGACAAGAACAGGCGAGGTAGCCGATGAGCCATGTTATTGCGATGATCCAGCAGTACGGTCTGGGCTTCGTGTTCCTGAACGTACTCGCGCTGCAGGCCGGATTGCCGATCCCCGCCTATCCGACATTGATCGTTGCCGGCGCGTATGCGGCCAGCGGGGGCAATCCGTTATGGGCCTTGATCCTCGTCGGCATCGCAGCCGCGCTGACCGCGGACACCGGGTGGTATATCGCCGGGCGCAAATTCGGCCTGCGCATTCTAAGCACGCTGTGCCGCGTGTCGTTGTCGCAGGATTCCTGCGTTCGCCAGACCGAAACGATTTTCCAGCGCTTCGGACCCGCGTCGATGCTGTTCGCCAAGTTCGTGCCGGGATTCGCTTCGGTTGCTACCGCGCTGGCCGGCGCGCTGCGCCTGCGCTATTGGGTGTTCCTGCTGTTCGACGCCATCGGAGCGGGGCTCTGGGTCAGCGTTGGTCTCGGCCTGGGATACGTATTCCGCGATGCGATCAGCGACGTGATGGACAAGCTGGCTTCGCTGGGCAAGTACGGTTCGATGCTGGTCATCTTCGGATTCGTCGCATGGATATTGCTCAAATGGTGGCGGCGCCGCCTGTTCATCAAGCAGCTGCGCATGGATCGAGTTTCAGTCGACGAGCTCCGCGAGCTGATCGATGCCAACAAGGCCAGCGCCATCGTCGATGTGCGCTCGCCGCTCACACAGGCGGCGACCGGACGCATACCCGGTGCGCGGACGATAGACATCAAGAACATCGCCAAAGGATTCGACGGGGTGCCCAAGGACGACGAAGTCATCGTGTATTGCGCCTGCCCGAACGAAGCGACGGCGGTCAAGGTCGCGCAGCAGCTGAGAAAGCTCGGGTTCAAGCGGATTCGCCCGCTGCACGGCGGCATCGACGCCTGGATCGGCGCGGGCAACGAGGTCGAGCGCTAGATCTGCCGGCTCGGCACATCAGTCTTGCGCGTGCTAGATTTGCGCTTCGACGGGTGGCAGAGAAGGCCCGGGCCATGAGCGCCGCCGGACCGCTCCAAGGCGCGAATTGCGCCCCCAACGGGGGGCAGCGTAGCGGCGTAGCCGCAAGCGTGGGGGGACCATGAGCAAGGAAGCGATCCACACCAGCAAGGCTCCGACGGCGCTGGGTCCGTACTCGCAGGGGATCCGCGCCGGCTACACCGTCTACCTTTCGGGCCAGCTCGGTATCGATCCACCGAGCGGCAATCTGGTGCAGGGCATCGAAGCGCAGACGCGGCAGGTCTTCGCCAATCTGCGCGCGGTCGCCGAAGCCGCCGGCGGTTCGCTGGACGACATCGTCAAGCTGACGATCCTGATGCTCGACCTCGCCGACTTCGCGAAGGTGAACGACATCATGGCGAGCTGCTTCAACACGCCGTACCCCGCCCGCGCGACCTACCAGGTGGCGGCGTTGCCCAAGGCGGCGCTGATCGAAGTCGAGGGCGTGCTCGAGCTGGGACGCATCGCCGAGCCGACATGGCCGGGAGGGCGCGCGCAGACCTCGGACAAAGCCTGAACGAGTGGCAAGAAAAAAGACGGCGGCGAAAGAGCCCCGGCCGGCAAACACGCTGCAGGACAAGCTCTCGCGCATCGGCATCGCGCGCCAGCAGGATCTGGTGCTGCACCTGCCGCTGCGCTACGAGGACCAGACCCACTTGTGTCCGTTGTCCGCGCTCAAGCCCGGACAGGCATGGCAGGTCGAGGGCGTTGTCGCGAACACCGAGATTCAATACCGCGGCAGGCGCCAGCTCGTCTGCCTGCTCGAAGACGGCGCGGATCGCGGCGCGCAACTGGTGCTGCGCTTTTTTCATTTCTACCCGAACCAGCAGAAGGCGCTTGCCCAAGGCAAGCGCGTGCGTGCGTTCGGCGAAGTGCGCGACGGACACTTCGGCCTGGAAATGGTGCATCCGAGCTTCCAGGTCGTCGCACCCGGAACGCCGCTGCCGGACCGGCTGACGCCGGTCTACCCCACGACGGCCGGGCTCTCGCAGGATGCGTTGCGCAAGGTCGTGCGCCGCGCGCTGCTCGCCGATCCCGCGTTTCTGGGCGAGACGCTGCCGCCGTGGACCCGCGAGCCGCGTCGCCTCTGGGGTTTCGCGGAAGCGGTGCATTTTCTGCACGAGCCGCCACCGGAGGCGGCCAACGCGAGTGCGCAGGCGAGCCTCGATCAACGCACGCATCCCGCCTGGACCCGGCTCAAGTTCGACGAGCTGCTGGCACAGCAACTGTCGCTGAAGATGCACCGCCGCGCCCGCGCCCGCCGCAAGGCGCCGCGACTGCCCGGCAATGGTTCGCTGACGCGCGAGCTGCTCGCGCGCCTACCGTTCGAGCTGACGCGGGCGCAGCAGCGCGTCATTGCCGAAATCCGCAGCGATCTCGCGCGCGGCGAGCCGATGCAGCGGCTGCTTCAGGGCGACGTCGGCAGCGGCAAGACGATCGTCGCTGCGCTGGCCGCGCTGCAGGCGATCGAATCCGGTTATCAAGTCGCGTTCATGGCGCCGACCGAAATCCTGGCCGAGCAGCACTACCGCAAGCTGGCCGCGTGGCTCGACGGTTTGCCGCTGCAAATCGCCTGGTTGTCCGGCGGGCTGCCGGCGAGGGACCGCAAAAAGGCGCTCGCGGCGATCGTCGGCGGCGAGGCGCAGCTCGCGATCGGCACGCATGCGCTGTTCCAGGAAGAGGTCGTGCTGCCGAAACTGGGGCTCGCCATCGTCGACGAGCAGCATCGTTTCGGCGTTGCGCAACGACTCGCGCTGCGGCAGAAGGGCATCGGCGACGCGCACCAGCTGATGATGAGCGCGACGCCGATCCCGCGCACCCTGGCGATGAGCTTCTATGCCGACCTCGACGTGTCGGTGATCGATCAGATGCCGCCGGGCCGCACGCCGGTGACGACCAAGCTGGTCAGCCAGCGCCGGCGCGGCGAGATCGTCGAACGCGTGCGCAAGGTCGCCGCCGCCGGGCAACAGGTGTACTGGGTCTGTCCGCTGATCGAGGAATCGGAAAAGCTCGAGCTGCAGACCGCGGTCGCGCTGCACGCCGAGCTGACCGGCGCGTTGAGTGAATTCAAGGTCGGCCTGCTGCACGGCCGGATGAAGCCTGCGGAAAAGGCGGCCGCGATGGATGGCTTCGTGCGCGGCGAAGTCGACGTGCTGGTCGCGACGACGGTGATCGAGGTCGGCGTCGACGTGCCGAATGCTTCGCTGATGGTGATCGAGCACGCCGAGCGCTTCGGCCTCGCGCAGTTGCACCAGCTGCGCGGCCGCGTCGGCCGCGGCGCCGACGAGAGCGTTTGCGTGCTGCTGTTCGAGGAGCCGATGTCGCTGCTCGCGAAGGCGCGGCTCAAGGTCATCTACGAAAACCACGACGGATTCGAGATCGCCCGCCAGGATTTGTCGATCCGCGGCCCGGGCGAGTTTCTCGGCGCGCGCCAATCCGGCGTGCCGCTGCTGCGTTTCGCCGACCTGGAGCGAGACGTCGCGTTGATCGAGCGCGCCCGCGACGCCGCGGACGAGTTGTTGCGTCGCGAGCCGGCGGCCGCGCACGCGCATCTGGAGCGCTGGCTGGGCGGAAAGCAGGAGTTTTTCAAGGCATGAACGTCGAGGCCCGCGACTGGCTGGCACGCGGCAACGCGTACGCCCGCGCCGGACAGCTGGCCGCGGCGGCCGAAGCGTATCGAGAAACCCTGGCGCGCGAGCCCGGCTGGAACGACGCGCGCTTCAATCTCGGCTTGATGCAAAAGAAGCTTGGCGATCGCGCCGCGGCGATCCGCGCGTTTCACGCCGCCTGGGTCGGCGATCCGCTGCTGTTCGAGGCCGCGCGGCAATGCGTCGCCACGATCGCCGATGCGGTGCGGGCAGGCGAGCGCAACGATGCCCCACCGCCGGCGCTTCGCTCCGCTGCGCCCGATCTTATGGTCAGCATCGTCATATGCTCGATCGACGATGCCCGCCACGAGGGCGCCGTCGCGCTGTACCGCCGGCTGTTCGCGGCGGTGCGGCACGAGATCGTGTCGATCCGCAATGCACGCTCGCTCGCCGAGGCCTGGAACTGGGCGCTTCGGCACAGCGTCGCCGATGTCGTGCTCCTTTCGCACGACGACGTCGACGTTCTGGCGCCCGATTTTGCCGCTTGTCTGTTCGAGCGCCTGCAGGCGTTCGACGTCGTCGGCGTCGCCGGCAGCACTCGCATCGACGGTCCGGCGATCGGATGGAGCGGTCATCCGTATTTGCGCGGCTGGATCACACACCGCGCGCCCGACAGCGACGACTGGCAGGTCGACGTGCTCGACCCGCGTCCGGTCGCCGGCGATATAGTCCTCCTCGATGGCGTCCTGCTCGCCGGCAAGCGCGAAGCGTTCCGGGCGGTGCCCTTCGACGACGTGAACTTCGACGGCTTCCACCTGGCCGATCTCGACTGGTCGTACCGCGCCGAGCAGGCGGGATTCAAGCTCGGCGTCGCCGGCGACTTGCTGCTCGTCCACGCTTCCCGCGGCGATTACGATGCGACGTGGCAGCGCTACGCCGACCGTTTTTGCCGCAAGCACGGCGCCGGGCACTCGCCGCCGGCGCCGTCGTCGTTCTTCGGCGCCTCGCTGGACAGCCCCGAGCAGGCGCGCGCCTTTTTCGGCTTCCTCGCCGAACTGTCGCGCTGAACGCGCATCCGCCCGGCAGCCCACGACGTATTGCGATAAAATATCAGTCACTTGCGATAAATCACCATGCCTCTCTACGCCCTTGGTCTGAACCATGCGACCGCGCCGGTCAAGGTGCGGGAGCAGGTGGCATTTCAGCCGGACACGCTGGGCGTCGCGCTGCGCGACCTGATCGCGCAGCCGAGCGTCAAGGAAGCGGCGATTCTTTCGACGTGCAATCGGACCGAGGTCTACTTCAGCGCCGCCGAAGCGGCGCCGGTCGAGCGCTGGCTGGAGAGCTTCCACCGCGTGCCCTCCGACTCGCTGCATCCTTACGTCTACACGCTGCCGAAGGATCGAGCGGTCCCGCATGCGTTTCGCGTCGCCAGCGGGCTCGATTCGATGGTGCTCGGCGAGCCGCAGATTCTCGGTCAGATGAAGCACGCGGTGCGCAGCGCCGAAGCGGCCGGCGCGCTGGGCCTGGTTCTCAATCGCCTGTTCCAGCGCACGTTCGCGGTCGCCAAGGACGTGCGCACGAACACCGAGATCGGCAGCGCATCGATTTCGATCGCGGCTGCCGCGGTCAAGCTGGCCGAGCGCATCTACCCGTCGCTCGCCGACCAGCACCTGCTGCTGATCGGCGCCGGCGAGATGATCGATCTCGCGGCTGCGCATTTCGCCGCGAAGCATCCGAAGTCGATCACCGTCGCCAACCGTACGCTCGAGCGCGGCGAGCAGCTGGCCCAGCGCTTCGGGGCGAACGCGATCACGCTGAACGAGCTGCCCGAGCGTCTCGCCCAGTTCGACATGATCGTGACATCGACCGCGAGCTCGTTGCCTATCCTGGGCAAGGGCCTGCTCGAGCGGGCGATCAAGTCGCGCCGCCATGCGCCGATGTTCATCGTCGATCTGGCGGTGCCGCGCGACGTCGAGCCGGAAGCCGCCGAGCTCGACGACGTATTTCTGTACAGCGTCGACGACCTCGCCAACATCGTCAAGGACAATCTGCAGATCCGCGTCGATGCGCTGGCGCAAGCCGAGGCGATGATCGCCGAGCAGGCGGAGGGCTTTTTGCGCTGGCTGGATGGCCGCAGCGTCATTCCGACGCTGACCGCATTGCAGGGACACCACGAGAGCTTGCGTGCTGCGGAGCTCGAGCGCGCGCGCAAGCTTCTCGCCGGAGGCGCCGCACCCGAGCAGGTGATCGAGCAGCTTGCCCGCGGGCTCACCAACAAGTTCCTGCACGCGCCCGCGCAGGCGCTGACGCGCGCCGGCGAGGCCGAACGAGTCCAGCTGCTGGCGATGCTGCACCACATCTACCAGCTGCCGGACGACGATTAGCTTCAGTCACCGCCATCCGTCCGGCGAGAGCCGTACGCGAAATTCACGACCGTCCACCCGAATTGCAATGCGGCGCTCCGGCCGCCGCGAGAAGGCCACGACTCGCACGACATGAAACCATCGCTGTCCGCCAAGCTCAACCAGCTGACCTCGCGGCTCGAGGAATTGAACGGCCTGCTCGCCGCCGAGGACGTCACGCGCGACCTCGACCGCTATCGCGCATTGTCGCGTGAGCATGCGGAAATTGCGCCTGTCGTCGCGCTCTACCGCGACTGGCTGCAGGGCGAGCGCGACTTCGCGGCGGCGCAGGACATGTTGTCCGATCCGGAAATGAAGTCTTTCGGCGACGACGAGGCGAAGGCGGCGCGGGAGCGCATGGCCACGCTCGAGGACGAGCTGCAGCGCGCGCTGCTGCCGCGCGATGCCAACGACGAGCGCAACGTATTTCTCGAGATTCGCGCCGGCACCGGCGGCGACGAGTCGGCCTTGTTCGCCGGCCAGCTCTTTCGCATGTACGCGCGCTTTGCCGAGCGCAACAAATGGCAGGTCGAGCTGATCTCCGAAAGTCCCGGCGACATGGGCGGCTACAAGGAGGTGATCGCTCGCGTCGTCGGACAGGGCGTCTATGCCAAGCTCAAATTCGAATCGGGCGGGCATCGCGTGCAGCGCGTGCCTGAGACCGAGGCGCAAGGGCGCATTCATACGTCGGCCTGCACGGTCGCGGTGCTGCCCGAGGCCGACCCGGTCGCCGACATCACGATCAATCCGTCCGAGATCCGCATCGACACGTTCCGCGCCTCCGGCGCCGGCGGCCAGCACGTCAACAAGACCGACTCGGCGGTGCGCATCACCCATTTGCCGACCGGCATCGTCGTCGAGTGCCAGGACGATCGCTCGCAGCATCGCAACCGCGCGCAGGCGATGTCGGTGCTGGCCTCGCGCCTGGTCGACCAGGAGCGGCAGCAGCGGCAGCAGAAGGAAGCGGCGACGCGCAAGAGCCTGATCGGCAGCGGCGATCGCTCGGAGCGCATCCGCACCTACAACTTTCCGCAGGGACGGGTCACCGACCATCGGATCAACCTGACGCTGTACAAGATCGACCAGATCATGGACGGCGACCTGTTCGAGCTGGCGCAGGCGCTGGCGCAGGAGTTCCAGGCCGAGCAGCTCGCCGCTCTCGGCGGCGACGAAGCCGCCGGCGAGACAGTGCGATGAAGCGCGCGCCGCCGATATGGCTCGAGACCTTGCGCCTCGAGCTGCGCGAGTTCACGCCGGACGACATCGGTGACCTGGTCCGGCTCGACAGCGATCCCCGCGTGCTGAAATACATCAACGGCGGCAAGCCGATGCCGAGGAGCGAGATCGATGCCGCGATGCGAAGGGTTACGCGCTACTACGCGCTTTATTCGGGACTCGGCGTATGGCGCGCATCGCTGCGCCGCAGCGGCAAGTTCATTGGCTGGTACTGCCTCAAATACTGTCCGCCGACGACCGACATCGAGGTCGGCTATAGGCTGCTGCATGCGCATTGGGGACGCGGCTATGCGACCGAGGGCGCGCGCGCACTGGTCGACTACGCGTTCGACGACCTCGGCCTCACGCGCGTCATCGGCGTTACGCATCCCGGCAACAAGGCGTCGCAGCACGTGCTGCAGAAAGCGGGCTTGAGCGACCTGGGCTGGGGCAATTACTACGACCGGCGGCTTCGGCTGTTCGCCTGCGAGCGCGCGCCGGATCGGCGAGGCTAGTGGCTAACTGCGAGGCGCGGGCGGACGCAGCGCGGAAACGGCTGCCGCTCGTCGGCTACGGCTGGCCGTAGTTCTTCGCCAGGTAATCGGCGATTTCCCTGGCATCCGCATCGGAGATCGGCGCGCCGTACGTCTTGATCATCTTGGCGACCTCGGCGTCCCAGACGGCGCGATTCATGAACGGCGAGTTACCCTGGATGTAGTCGAGGCTGTGACACGAGGCGCAATTCGCCTCGACCTTGTCGCGTCCGGGGCCGTCCTTGAGTTCCAGGCGGCGCTCCTGGGCGAAGACGATGCCTGCTACCAGCGCTGCGGCCAGCGTGAACATCAGCGGTAAAAGTTTCATCTGGCGGCCTCTAAGCGGCGTTGATGGCGATCCGCTGCACCACGTTATGGTGGTAGCCGGCGGGATTGAGGATGAGTTCCATCGTTTGCGTCGCGCCCGCACGATTGGTCGCGCGCGCCATGACGGTCATCGCGCCGCGCTCGGCGGGAGTGAACGACTGGCTGAAGCTGCGAAACGAGAACCGGCCGTGGTCCGTGCCCAACATCGCGCTGCGCCACGACCGCCCTCCGTCGGCCGATACGTCGACATTCGCGATGCCGCGGCCCCCGTCCCATGCGATGCCCTTCACTTCGAACGGGCGACCCACCGGTACTTGCTGACCCGGTTCGATGTTGGTGATCAGCGAATTGACGACCATCTCTGTGATCGGTTCGTTGACGTCGGTAACCTGCGAGCCAAAGTGATCGATTAGCGGAAATTTCCCGACCGGAATGCGATATGCCGACTTGACCCAGAAATTGTCAAATGGCTTGCTGATCGCGCTGATCGAGATCACGTGCTTCATCCAGTAGGTCCCGGTCCAACCGGGCACTACGATGCGCGCGGGAAAGCCGTTCCAGTGAGGCAGCGGTTCGCCATTCATCTCGTAGGCAACGAGCGTGTTCTCGTCGAGCGCTTTCCACACCGGGATCGATTTCTGGAAGTCGGGAGTGGCTGCCATGACCGGCCCGTCCGCGCCATTCAAGGCGATTTCGAGCGCCTCTTTTTTCAACCCGGCTTTCGCCAGAATATCCTTGAGGCGCGCCCCTTTCCAGCGCGCGTTGCCCATTGCGCCGATGCCCCATTCCACGCCGGGGACATGCGGCTCGAACAGGCCGCGACGATTGCCCGAGCATTGATTCACGGCCACGACCTCGATCGCGGGAAAGTCGCGCTTGAGTTGCTCGAGATTGAGCTCGAACGGCGTGGCAGCCGCGTCGCCGCCGATCTTGACGCTCCACTTGTCAGCCGCGATCTCGGGGATGTCGGCGAGGTGATAGCGCACGAAAAACGCGCGGTTCGGCGTGATCTCTTCG
>JBDTNP010000515.1:0-4544 GCA_039933695.1 Betaproteobacteria bacterium
TGTTCGGCATCGGCTTCGACATCCTGTTCGGCTACACCGGCCTGCTGTCGTTCGGTCAATCCGCGTTCTACGGTACCGGCGGATTCGTCGCCGCCTACCTGCTCACGCAGGCGGGTTTTCCGAACGTCATCCTCGCGCTGATCATCGGCATGATCGTGGCAGCCATCGTCGGCTACTTGATCGGGCTGCTTGCGCTGCGCCGCACCGGCATCTACTTCGCGATGATCACGGTCGCCATCGCGGAAATCTTCTACTTCGTCGAGTTCAATCCCCTCTCGCAATGGACCGGCGGCGAGAATGGACTGCCCGGCGTGCCAACTCCGAGCCTCCATCTGGGCTTCACCACGATCCATTTCACCAGCGGATGGTCGCTCTATCCGTTCCTCGCGTTCTGCTATTTCATCGGCATGGTCATCGCGCTTCGTATCGTGCGCTCGCCCGTCGGCGCCATCCTTACCGCGATCCGCGAAAATCCGCTACGCGCAGCCGCCGTCGGTCACAGCGTCCGTGGATACAAGCTCACGGCGTTCGTCATCGCCGCCGCCTACGCCGGGCTCGCCGGTGGGCTGCTCGGTGTGTTGCAGGCGTTCATGCCGCCCGATGCATTCATGTTCGACACTTCCGGCCAACTCATCATGCAGACCGCGATCGGCGGCATCGGCACGCTGTTCGGTCCGCTGGTCGGCGCGGCGGTCTGGCTGTTTCTCCAGGATTTTCTGCAATCGACCCTCCACCTGGGCGCGACGTGGAAGCTTGTGCTTGGCGTGGTGTTCGTGTTGCTGGTCTGCTTCCTGCGACAGGGCATCATCGGTGGCATTCGCGATCTCCACCGCCTTATTGCCGGCAAGACCAAGGCCCGCAGCGAAGGGCAGGACAATGCAGCTCCGGCAGATTCGGAACCGGCGTTCACCGCACCGGACTCTGAGGACGAGGAGGCGCATCCGGCGAGCACCGGCCTAGCCACGTCCATGCGGGTGCGTCATCCTGTGCCCAGCGATTTCAAGGGGCCGATCCTGCAGGCCATCGGCCTGACCAAGCATTACGGTGGCGTGCTCGCCAACACCGACATCAACTTCACTGTGGACCAGGGCGAGCTGCGCGGCATCATCGGTCCCAACGGCGCCGGCAAGTCGACATTCTTCAAGATGCTCACCTGCGAGGTACGGCCCACGTCGGGCAAGATCGTGTTCGAGGGCCGCGACATCACCGGCATGGACGTGACCGACGTGTGTCAGCTCGGCCTCACCAAGAGTTACCAGGTGAACCAGCTGTTCAACCGTTTGACGGTGCGCCAGAACCTGACTATCGCCGCGTTGGCCGAGCTGCGAGGCAGGTTCAAACTGGACATGTGGGCAAGCCTGCGGAAGATCCCCGGGCTCGAGGAGCAGGTCGAGCACACGCTCGATCTCGTCAACCTCACCAACCGCCCCGACACGCCTGTGTCGCAGCTCGCCTATGGCGAGAAGCGCCGCCTGGAAGTGGGGCTCGCCCTGGCGTCGTCGCCGAGCCTGTTGCTACTCGACGAACCACTGGCTGGAATGAGTCCCCAGGAACGAATCGAAACGGTGAAGCTGCTTAAATCGATTGGGCGGGATCGCACGATGATCATCATCGATCACGACATGGACTCGTTGTTCGAACTGGCGCAGCGTATCACGGTGCTGCAGGAAGGTCGCGTGCTGGTCGAAGGCACGCCGGAAGAAATCAAGGGCAACGCAAAAGTGCAGGAAGCCTATCTGGGCGGTGTGCACGGAGTGCTCGACGCATGCGCGCCGCCGGGCCGCCCCAAGGCGTGAAACGTGCCCCCGCCGGGAGCAGCGCAGCGGCCGAATTGGCCAATGAGGCCGCAAGCGTGAGGGTCCGATGAGCCTGCTCGAGGTCAAGGGACTCAACAGCTACTACGGGGACTCGCACATTCTGTTCGACGTCTCGCTGCGAGTGGAGCGCAACGAGGTAGTGGCCCTTCTCGGGCGAAACGGCGCCGGCAAGAGTACGACCTTGAAAAGCCTGATGGGCGTGGTGGCTCCCCGCACAGGCTCGGTGCTGCTCGACGGGGTCGAAATCGCCGGCAAGAAGAGCCACGCAATCGCCCAAGCCGGCATGCAACTCGTGCACGAGGATCGCCGCATCTTCGGCAGTCTCGATGTCGAGGAGAACCTGATCCTTGCCGGGCTGACGGCTCCAACAAAATGGTCGCTCGACCGCGTTTACGCGATGTTCCCGCGCTTGAAGCAACGGCGCGGCAGCCGCGGTACCGACCTCTCAGGCGGTGAGCAGCAGATGCTCGCGATCGCGCGCGCACTGATCCGTGATCCAAAAATCGTCCTCCTGGACGAGCCGTTCGAGGGGCTGGCGCCGGTAATCGTGCGCGATTTGATGACAGCCTGCCAGGAGCTTGCTGCTGCCGGTCAGACCATCGTCCTGGTAGAACAGAATCTCGCGGCAACCTTGGCGCTGGCGAAACGCGTCTACATCATCAACAACGGGCATATCGCGCACGAAGGGCCGGCGGATGAGATCAAGGAGCGGCCCGAAATATTGCAGCGCCACCTTGGCGTGTAGGCGCCGCCGGGCTCAATCTACGCCCGACTGCCGAGCGGCCAAGCAAGGAATTATTGGCCAGACTAACGCAGCACTCTTGCCCCGATCAGAAATCCGGCAATGCGGTCCAGGACTTGCAACCAACGAGTCCGATGTTGAATCGGATGTCAGCGACCGAAGTTCGGAGCGACCGTCGAGATAGGTTCCGCCGCGGTGCAAATCGTCGCATACGGATTTGCGGTCTTCGGACGTATACTTCACGCTTCCGTCGCTCGGCAGCAAACCCCCGATGAGCCACTATCACTGTGTCGTGTGGATCGACCACCGCGAAGCCCATGTCATCGAGTTCAACCCGGACGATGCAAAAGCGAGTGTCGTCCATCCGAAGTCGAAGCATCAGCACCTGCATCATAAACACGGCTCGGTTGGTTCGGGCCGGGCGCCCGAGGACCACGCGTATTACCAGCAGGTCGCTGACGCGATAAAGGACGCCGGTGAAATCCTGATCGTCGGCCCCTCGACCGCCAAGCTGGAATTCTTCAAGCATCTCCAAGCTCACGCGCCCGCGATCGCGGCGCGCGTTGTCAGCGTCGAAACGGTCGATCATCCGAGCGACGGTGAACTCCTGAAGCTGGCTCGCCGACACTTTGTGGCCGATGATCGGATGCGCCCGCAAATCTGACCGAGCTCAGTCTATGGAACCCTCGGCGGAGGAGTCGACGGCGAGCGCGGATGCGTCCGAAAGTGCGCGCAGCGCCGTCGATACGATCTATCGTGCCGAATCGCGCCGCGTATTCGCCACGCTGGTCCGGCTGCTTGGCGACTTCGACCTCGCCGAGGAAGCGCTGCACGACGCTTTCCGCGCTGCGCTCGAGCAATGGCCACGCGACGGCGTCCCTGACAATCCACGCGCGTGGCTCGTATCGGCCGGTCGCTTCAAGGGCATCGACGGCATACGCCGGCGCTCGCGGTTCGACTCGATGGAGGACGTTGCAGAGCAGGTAGACGCCGTCATCGATGAGGACGCCGTTCCGCGGGACCGCGAAGCTATCGAGGACGACCGGCTACGGCTCATCTTCACTTGCTGCCATCCGTCCCTCGCGCCGGACGCACAGGTCGCGCTCACCTTGCGCGAAGTCTGCGGCCTGACGACGGAAGAAATCGCGCAGGCGTTTCTCAGCGCCGCGCCCACGTTGGCCCAGCGAATCGTGCGCGCCAAGGCAAAGATCCGCGATGCCCGGATCCCTTACCAGGTTCCGGACCCCGACGAGCTGACAGAGCGACTGGACAGCGTGCTGCGCGTCGTCTATCTGGTGTTCAACGAAGGTTATTCCGCGTCTTCGGGTCAGTCGCTGACGCGGGTCGACCTGTCCGGCGAGGCGATCCGTCTCGGGCGGTTGCTCGTCGAACTGCTGCCGGAGCCGGAGGCGATTGGCTTGCTGGCGCTGATGCTGCTGCAGGAATCCCGGCGCACCGCGCGCGCCTCGCGCTCGGGCGATCTGATCCTGCTCGACGACCAGGACCGCTCGCTCTGGAACCGGGATCAAATCGCCGAGGGGTCGGCGCTGGTGACAAGATCCCTCGCGTCGCGGCGCGTCGGCCCCTACGCGCTGCAGGCGGCGATCGCGGCGGTCCACGCCGATGCGGCCGGTGCAGACGCGACCGACTGGAACGAGATCGTGGGCCTCTACGACGTTCTGCTTCGTGTCGAGCCGACGCCGGTGGTCGAGCTGAACCGCGCGGTGGCAATCGCGATGCGCGATGGTCCTGCGATGGGTCTCGCCCTGATCGAGGCGATCCTTGACCGCGGCGATCTCGATGACTATCACCTGGCCCATGCCGCGCACGCCGACCTGTGCCGGCGGCTGGGCAAGACCGAGGAGGCGCGTGCTTCGTACAAGCGCGCGATCGCCCTCGCCCGCCAGGGACCCGAGCGCCGGTTCCTCGAGCGGCGGCTGGCCGAGTCGCCAAGCTAACCGGCGCGGGACGCACGGCGGATCGAT
>JBDTNP010000516.1:0-2768 GCA_039933695.1 Betaproteobacteria bacterium
CGCGATCGAACACATCGATGTCCGGATCGGTGACTTCCCCATGCACGAGCAGCGGCAGCCCGCACTTTTCCATGGCGGCCAGCGCCGGATAGACGCGCGCGAGATCGGTGACGCCGGATGCCGAATTGGTCGTCGCACCGGCCGGGTAGTACTTGACGCCGATGATGAAGCCGGCAGCGCGAGCGCGCTCGATCTCGGCCGGACGGGTGTCGTCGGTCAGGTACAGGGTCAAAAGCGGAGTGAAACGTGATTCCGGGGGCAGCGCCGCGACCACCCGGTCGCGATAGGCCGCTGCGGCGGCAACAGTGGTGACCGGAGGATCGAGATTGGGCATCAGCACCGCGCGAGCGAATACGCGGGCGGTTGCGCCGACGACCGACCGCATTGGCTCGCCATCGCGCACATGGAGGTGCCAATCGTCGGGGCGGGTGATCGTGAGCATGTCAGGCATCGTTTTTGCATGCATTATACGGGCTGCCTGTGCGCCAGCCGGGCGGGGCGAACGGGCGGGCATTGAGCTTAGCTTGCAGCCGCTGGTTCGCGATATAATGCGCGGTTTAGTGCGTGGCTATGGCGGGGAAGGTGGAAACGTGGCAACAAAGAGCGTAGCGAAAAAGGTCAGGGTGCTGACCGAGCCAGATCTTCTCAAGGCGAGCGACAAGGAATACATGAGCGAGGAGCAGCTGGCGTTCTTCCGCCAGCGGCTGCTCGAGCTGCGCGCGCAACTGCTGAACAACGCCGACGACACCGGCCAGCACCTGCGCGAGAACGAGGTGACGACCGACCCGTCGGATCGCGCCACGCTCGAAGAGGAATACACGCTCGAGCTGCGCACCCGGGATCGCGAGCGGAAGTTGCTCAAGAAAATAGAGAAGTCGCTGAAGATGATCGACGACGGCACCTACGGCTATTGCGAAGAGACCGGAGAGCCGATCGGGATTCCGCGTCTTCTGGCCCGGCCGACGGCGACCTTATCGCTCGAGGCGCAGGAGCGCCGCGAACGGGTGCAAAAGCTGTACGGCGATTGAGCGGCTGCGTGCCGCCGACGGGGGCAGTGCGTTTGCCGGCCCCGGCGCGACCGTACGTCCGGCCGCAGCGTTCCCGCCGCGGCCGGTAAATTCTACAAACCGAAGACCGCGCGGTGCGACCATCCTCCCGCCATGAAGAACAGCAGCGGGATCGATAGCGCCGTATTGGTGCGCGAGGCCAGAAAAGCCACGCGGCGCGCCTTGTTCTTCTCCTCGTCGGTCGCAGGCTTGAGGCCCAGGATCTTCTGCTGATTGGGCCAGATCAGCGCCCATACGTTGAACAGCATGATCGTGCCTAGCCAGGCGCCGACGCCGATGCCGGCCATGCCGTGACTCAGTGTGAACGCGTTGACGAATTGATTGCCGAGCAGTGCGGCGCCCGCCAGCCAGGTCACCACCGCCGACCAGCGGAAGAACAGCAGCGCCCGCGGCGCGACATGCTTGGTGATGCCGGCGTTGGTGCCGTCGGCGGTCGCGGCCTTGAGCGCCGCCACCTGGACAAAGTTGAAGTAATACAACAGGCCGATCCACATGATGCCGGCCATGAAGTGCAGCCATCTCGCGAGTGCGGGAACATAATCCATGGCGGCCTCAGAGTGGAATGAGTTTGACGACGTAGTACAGGATTGCGGTCAGGACCAACCCGCCAATGATCGTGCCCCACAGCGAATCGAGCGGATTCTTCATCGTTCCTCCCAGGATTGTGGCCGGCCCGCCCCATCGTGGAGTGAAGGCGGCAGCCCGGCCGGTGCGGAAACTTTAGCGCATCGAAGCTGTCGTCTACGATTGTAGCAAGCAGCAGCGGATCAGGCCATCTTGGTCCGGGCAGCCGGCGGCCGGCGATGGGAGGGCCGGGGCGCCTTGCCTCGCTGCGTCCATTCGATATCGAAAGGGGACTCCATGGCACGACCTTTTACACTCCCGCCGTTGCCGTACGCCGAAGACGCGCTGGCGCCGGTCATTTCGTCGCAGACGATCGGGTTTCACTACGGCAAGCATCACAAGACCTATGTCGAGACGCTGAACAAGCTGATCGCCGGCACCGAATTCGAGGGACAGCCGCTCGAAGCCATCGTTGCGGCGACGGCCGGCAAGTCTAGCTCGACGGCGATATTCAACAACGCCGCGCAGCACTGGAACCACACGTTTTACTGGCAATGCATGAAGCCGAAAGGCGGCGGCAAGCCGCAGGGTGCGATGGCGGCCAGGATCGATGCATCCTTCGGCAGCTACGACGATTTCAAGAAGTCCTTCGCCGAAGCGGCCGTCACGCAGTTCGGCAGCGGTTGGGCATGGCTGGTCGTCGAGAACGACTCGCTCAAGGTGGTCAAGACCGATAACGCCGAAGTTCCGTTCACCAAGGGACAGACGCCGCTGCTGACGATCGACGTCTGGGAGCACGCCTATTACCTCGACTACCAGAATCGGCGCCCCGACCATGTCAACGCGGTAATCGACAAGTTGCTCAACTGGCAATTCGCCGCGGACAATCTGGCCAACGTCGGCGCGGTCAAGGGAGCGCAACCCGCGATGGCCCGCTGATCCCCGGGTACCGCGCACGCCTTTGCCGCCGTGTCGCCCGCTTGTTGGCGGGTGGCGATCGGCCCATAATCAGAGCCTTCCGGCCCCCGGCGCACGACCCGGACTGCAATGGCGTTCAACCTGTTTCCCAAATCCCCGGTCAAGGGCAAAGCTGCCGACGCGAAGCCCCGGCCCGACGCGAAGCCCCGGCCCGACGCG
>JBDTNP010000517.1:0-4715 GCA_039933695.1 Betaproteobacteria bacterium
CGGCGGGCGCAGCGGCTCCGCGCGTCTTGGTCGAGTTGCGGACGGCGGCAAGCCGTCCGCACGCTGAGTCCGTTACCAGTCGCGCCAGATCAGGATCGCCGCCGCCGCGGCGACCAGCAGCGCGATCAGCGCCAGCCAGCGATTGCGCACGCGCTGCATTGCGGCGAATTCCCGGATCGCCGTCTCCGATGCCGGCGGCGGACTGTTGAGCCGCTGGTAGAGCAGCCTCGGCAGCAGCGGGAGCGCGGTCGCAAGAAACGGGGCTTCGTCGCGCAGGCGCCGCTCGATTGCGCGCCAGCCGATCTGGTCGTGCATCCAGCGCTCGAGAAACGGCTTGGCGGTAACCCAGAGATCGAGATCTGGATCGAGCTCCCGGCCCAGACCCTCGACATTGAGCAGCGTCTTCTGCAGCAGCACGAGCTGTGGCTGGATCTCGACGTTGAACCGGCGCGACGCCCTGAACAGTTGCACCAGAATCCGGGCGAGCGAGATTTCCTTCAGCGGACGGTCGAAGATCGGCTCGCAGACGACGCGGATCTCGGCTTCCAATGCGTCGACTCGCGTCTCCGGCGGCACCCAGCCGGATTCGATATGAGCGGTTGCGACGCGGCGGTAGTCGCGGCGAAAGAACGCCAGGAAATTCTGCGCGAGATAGCTCTTGTCCTGGTCGGACAGCGTGCCCATGATGCCGAAGTCCAGCGCGATGTACTTGCCCCGGTTCGCTGCGTCGACGGCGACGAAAATGTTTCCCGGGTGCATGTCGGCGTGAAAGAATCCGTCGCGAAAGACCTGGGTGAAAAAGATCTCGACGCCCGCCCGCGCCAGTCGCTTGATGTCGATGCCCTGCTCGGCGAGGCGCGCCCTGTGACTGATCGGCGTCCCCTCCATGCGCTGCATGACCATCACTTCGCTGTTGCACCAGTCCCAATAGACCTCGGGCACCATCAGCAACGGCGAACGCGCGAAATTGCGGCGAAGCTGCGAGCAGTTGGCCGCTTCGCGCGAAAGGTCGAGCTCATCGTGAATCGTGCGGTCGAACTCCGCCACGACCGCGCGCGGCTTCAATCGCTTACCGTCCGACCAGAGCTTCTCCATCAGCATCGCGCCCATCTGCATCAGGGCGAGATCCTTGTCTATGGTTTCGGCGATGGCGGGACGCAGGATCTTGACCGCAGCGGGCGTGCCGTCCGGAAGAACGGCAAGATGGACTTGCGCAACCGAGGCGCTCGCGACCGGGGCGCGATCGAACGACTTGAATACCTGGTCGACCGGCTTCGCATAGACGCGCTCGAGCGTCGCCATCACCTGCTCCGAAGAAAACGGCGGAACCTGGTCCTGTAACTTGGCCAGCTCGTCGGCGATGTCGGTCGGCAGCAGGTCGCGCCGCGTCGACAGCACCTGTCCGAACTTGACGAAGATCGGCCCGAGATCCTGCAGCGCCAGGCGAAGCCGCACGGCGCGCGGCGACGATACGTCGCGCCAGAACGTGACCGCACGCGCGGTCGGCCGCAGCCAGTGAAAGCGTTCGTGTCCGAGCAGGAACTCGTCGAGCCCGTACTTGAGCGCGACGCGCAGTATCTTGACGAGCCGGAGCGAGCGCATGGCGCCGATTGTAAGGGATCGGTGTCGCGTACGTGTCGGCAGGGCCGGCGCGGCGCCATTGCCTCGGCGCGTGCAGCCTGCCGGCGGTGTCGTCAGCCCGCTGGCCGGAGCGGCCGCAGCTTGCGCGGAACGCGGCGCCTTAGCTGCAGCAGCGCGATGCCGGCCAGCAGCAGAAGAGCGGGCGCGAATAACCACTCGCGGGCTGGACGCACGCGCTCGGTTTCGACGCCTTTGACGATGAAGCCCTGCTGAAACCCGGCCTTGTCTGCCGGACTGTGCAGCGCAACCGCCATGATCTGCACGCCGGTCGGCAATGCCATCGTGCTCACGCCCGCCCTGGCAATGCGCTGCGCCGCGCTCCCCTCGGCGCCGAGAGGCAGCATGACCGTCTTGCGCACGTCCTTCCCCTCGAGCGTCGTGCCTTCGATCACCACGCGCAAGCCGGTGCCCGGCGGCGCTTCCGCGGCGAGCTCGGTGAGTCTCTGCGACGGTTCGAGCTGGTAGCGCGGGATGGCGAGATCGAGCCAGAAGCCCGGCCGCAGCAGCGTGAACGTGACGAGCAGCAGCAACACCGACTCGTACCAGCGGCTACGGGTAAGGAACCAACCTTGCGTTGCGGCGGCGAAGACCAGCATCGCGACGACCGCGCCGCCAACGACCACCACGAGCTGCGGAATCGAGTCGACGCCTATCATCAGCAATTGAGGATTGAAAATGAACATGAACGGCAGGATGCCGGTGCGGATGCTGTACCAGAACGCCGTGATGCCGGTGCGGATCGGATCGGCGCGTGAGATTGCCGCAGCGGCGAATGACGCGAGCCCCACCGGTGGCGTGACATCCGCCATCAGTCCAAAGTAGAAGACAAACATGTGCACCGCCACCAGCGGTACGACCAGACCTGATTGCGCGCCGAGCTCGACGACCACTGGGGCCATCAGCGTCGACACGACGATGTAGCTGGCGGTCGTCGGCATGCCCATGCCCAGCACGAGGCAGATGAACGCGACAAGAAAAAGCATCGCCATGATATTGCCGGCCGAAATGGTCTCGACGATTTCGGTCATCACCAGGCCCAGCCCAGTCAGCGATACGGTGCCGACGATGATGCCCGCGGCCGCCGTCGCGAGCGCGATGCCGATCATGTTGCGCGCGCCGCGCTCGAGACCGTCGATCAGGTCGTTCCAGCCCGCACGATAGACCGCCAACGATTGCGCCTGCCCGCGAAAAAACGCGAGCAAGGGCTTCTGCGTGAGCAGGATCACGATGAGGAATACCGTGGCGTAGAACGCCGATAGTCCCGGTGAGAGGTTTTCCACCAGCAACGCCCAGATAAGGAGCACCACGGGCAGCAAGTAGTGCAGGCCTGCAAGGAGGGTCTCCTTAAGCGGCGGCAGCGCGATCACGGGCGAATTGGGATCATCGATTGTGAGGTCGGGCTCGGCAGCGACCTGACGCAGGATCAGCAGATAGACGATCGCGATAAGGGGCAGGATCACCCAGATCGCGGCATCGCCGGCAATCGTCTTTATCCATCCCAGCGCGTAGTAGACGACGTTGGCGAGCACGATCATGCCGGCAAGGGTCAGCAGCACGTTGAGCAATCGCCGCATCGGCGCCACGGTGGCGCCGCGTGCAATGCCCGCAATGCCGGCCTTGCATGCCTCGAGATGCACGATGTAGAACAATGCGATGTACGAAATCATCGCCGGCAAGAACGCGTTCTTGACGATCTCCGAGTACGGCACGCCGACGTACTCCGCCATCAGGAATGCTGCCGCGCCCATCACCGGCGGCATGATCTGGCCGTCGACGCCTGCCGCGACCTCGATCGCGCCGGCCTTTTCCGCCGTGTATCCGACCCGCTTCATCAACGGGATCGTGAACGTCCCGCAGGTCACGACGTTTGCGACCGACGAGCCGGAGATCATGCCCATCATCCCCGACGAGACCACCGCCGCCTTCGCCGGTCCGCCGCGCATGTGGCCGAGCAGCGCAAACGCGACCTTGATGAAATAGTTGCCGGCCCCGGCTTTCTCCAGCAGCGAGCCGAACAGGACGAAAAGGAAGATGTAGCTCGCCGACACTCCCAGGGCGACGCCGAACACGCCCTCGGTCGTCAGCCAGTAGTGCGAAACAGCCTTGCTCAGTGAAACGCCCTTGTGCGCGATCATCTCCGGCATATACGGACCGGCGAATGCGTAGCCCAGCATCAGCAGCGCGATGATCGCGAGCGGCGGTCCGACAACGCGCCTTGTCGCTTCCAGCAGCAGCAGCACGCCAAGCACCGCAGCCGCGATGTCGAGCGGCGTCGGCTGGCCGGGCCGCGTCGATATCTCGCTGTAGAAAAGAAATAGATAGGCGCCGCAGAACGCCGCCACCGCCGACAGTGCCCAATCCTGCAGAGGAATGCGATCGCGAGGCGAGCGCTTGGCGAAGGGAAACGCGAGATACGCGAGGAATAGCCCGAGGCCGAGATGCAGCGATCGCATCTCCGTTGAGTTGAGATTGAGGATGTTGAAGACGAACGGCAGCGGCGATGCATACCAGAGCTGCAGCAGCGACCAGGCGATGCATGTCCACGCCAGGACGCGCCGGGCCGCCCCGGTGGGCATGCGCCCGCCGAGGTCGGCCTCCTGAACCAGCGTGTGAGGATCGACCTTGCGGCTCACGCGGGCCCCCCCGCCCTACTTGATCCAGCCCTTTTCACGGTAGTAGCGGGCCGCGCCCTCGTGCAACGGCGCCGACAGCCCGTCCTTGACCATCTGGGTCGCGTCGAGATGGGCGAACGCCGGATGGAGCTTCTTGAATTCGTCCAGATTGTCGAACACCGCCTTGGTAATCGCGTAGACGACATCTGCCGGCACCTTGGCCGACGTGACCATCGTCGCCAGCACGCCATAGGTCTTGGTCGGTTCCGGGTTGTTGGCGTACATTCCGCCCGGAATCGTGGCGTACGCATAGTAGGGATGCTTTTTCACGAGCTCGTCGACGGCGGTGCCGGTGAGGGAGACCAGCTTGGCGCCGCAGGTCGTCGTCGGATCCTGGATGTTGGCCGACGGATGGCCGACACCGTAAAAGAAGCCGTCGATCTTGTTGTCGCACAGCGCCGG
>JBDTNP010000518.1:0-6051 GCA_039933695.1 Betaproteobacteria bacterium
AAGCCGGTGGCGGCTTTGAACACGCGATGAAGGTGATAGACGCTCAAGCCCGCCTCTTGCGCCAACGCGTCGAGGCCGGGCGTCTGCTCGGCGCTTTCGATAAGGCGGCAAAGCCTCGCCACCGTCGCCGCGTGCTGCTCGACCAGCGGCGGCCGGTCCGGTCGGCAACGCAGGCACGGCCGGAAGCCCGCGCGCTCGGCGTCGGCCGTTGTCGGGTGGAACGCCACGTGTTCGGGTCGCGCCCGGCGGGCGGCGCACGACGGCCGGCAGTAAACGCCGGTCGTGTCGACCGAATACACAAAGCGGCCGTCGGCGGCCGAATCGCGCGCGAGGACCGCCGCCCAGCGCGGGTCGGCCACCGTCGCGGCGGCCAGGGCGATCCTTTTCGAAATCGTCTTCATGTTGAATCCTTTCAGCTGATCGTCATCGATGGCTGAAATTTAACCCCCGCTGAAGTCCTGAGCACTCCGCGTCTTGCTTTCGAATCCGGACGCCTCATCGACGGGTAAACTAGGAAAGCCGGCGTCCCGTCCGGTTCCGCTCGATGTTACCGCCAGCGCATTTGCGCCGATGAATCAGGCCCTGCAGCAGATCCCGGAATGGCACGACGTCGACGACGCCGTCTTCCGCAACGACATCGTCACCGCTTACCGCCCCGCGGTGCTCCGGGGCATCGTCCGGCATTGGCCAGCGGTGCGCCACGCGATCGAGTCGCCGGAGTCAATCTGCCGCTACCTGAACGGCTTCGACAGCGGCAAGCCGGTCGACGTGCTGCTGGCGCCGCCGCATGTCAAGGGTCGGATTTTCTACAACGACAAGATGACCGGCTTCAATTTTACGCGCGAGCGGCAATCGATTTCCGCGGTAAACGACAAGTTGCTGCGCTATTCGGCGTTTCAGAACCGCCCCTCGCTCGCCGTGCAGAGCGCGCTGATCGCCGATTCCCTGCCGGGTTTCGCCGAGCAAAACCGGCTCCCGGTGCTCGACGAAACGATCCTGCCGAGGATCTGGCTCGGCAGCTCGGTCATCACGCCCGCGCACTTCGATGAGTCGAACAACATCGCCTGCGTCGTCAGCGGCCGTCGCCGCTTCACGCTGTTTCCGCCCGAGCAGGTCGCCAATCTCTACGTCGGCCCGCTCGATTATGCGCCGACCGGCACGCCGATCAGCATGGTCGCGTTCCGCGAACCCGACTTTCAGCGCTTTCCGCGCTTCCGCGACGCGCTGGCAGCCGCGCAGGTCGCCGAGCTCGAGCCGGGCGACGCGCTGTACATCCCGACCTTGTGGTGGCATCACGTCGAATCGCTCGCCAAATACAACGTGCTGGTCAACTACTGGTGGAAGGGATCGTTGGGATCGACCGACAGACCGGATTCGGCGCTGGGCTGCCTGTTGCACGGCCTGCTCGCGCTGAAGAACCTGCCCCCCGAGCATCGCGCGGCGTGGAAGGCGATTTTCGACTATTACATTTTCAGCGCCGCCGAGGACCAGGCCGCGCACATCCCCGAGCACCGCCGCGGCGTGCTGGGCAAAATGTCGCCGGAGCTGACCCAGCAGCTGAAGGCTTTCCTGGCCAATCAGCTGCAGCGCTGACGCGCCGCGAGCGCTGCCTAGGCGCGGGCCGCGATCAGCAGTTGCGCGCCGATGACCCAAATGTCGGACTGCGTCCTGCATCGCCGGCACGCAACCATCGATGCCGACAGGCACTCCAATCGGCATGCGCCGCACTCGCATTCCCCGACCGTCAGCCGCCGCGCGTCCGCGCAGCCGCAGGCCCGGGCGCGGCGCGGGTCGACACCGTCGCATCGTCGGATGGACGGTGCTGGCGGCGGCGTTTCTGCTGTTGCTGGCCGCGACCGGCGCGGCCGCGCGCGAGTGGCATTTCGATGTCAGCCTCGACGGGCTGCCGATCGGCACCCATGACATTTCCGTCCAGGAGAATGGCGACGCACGATCGGTGGTAAGCGACATGCGCTTCAAGGTATCGCTGCTCGGCTTCACGGCCGGCAGCTACGAGCAGCACGAGGAGGAAAGCTGGAAGGGCGATTGCCTGACCCGCATCGACACCAAGACGGTCGAGAAGGGCGCGACAACGACGGTCTCCGGGCGGCTCGAAGGCGGCAATTTCGTCATCGACGGACCGGGCTCACAGCAGCGGCTGGCGGCTTGCGTGATGAGCTTCGCCTACTGGAATCCGCGTGTGCTGAAGCAGGCCAGTCTGATCAACGTCCAGACCGGCGCAACGACGCCGATCACCGTCCATGCGCTGGGCAAGAAGCCCTATACGGTGCGCGGCGCGTCGGTCGACGCGACGCACTATCGCATCGATACCGCGCGCAACCGCATCGAGGTCTGGTATTCGCCGGACGGCGAGTGGATCGGCCTGCGCTCGACCTCGCAACAGGGACACGTCCTCGCCTATCGACTCAAGTGACGGCGGCGCTCGAGCGTCGATGCGCTCCCGATCGGGAGTCTGTTGGAGTCGAGCTGCCCGGGCGTCTGACTAACCGATGAATCCCTTGAAACCTCCGCCGCGGATCGGCGTCTCACCCCAGGGGAGCGCTCGCGAGGAGTCGATATGGACCTAACCAAGCTGCTGGCCGAATTCGACGACGCCTGGCTCGCGGTCGCCTTCGCCGCAATCGCGGCGATTGCGCTCGGCTTGCTGGTGCATATCGTCGTGTTCGGCGTATTGCGCCGTATCGGCCGTTTCAGCGTGCTGCTGGGCGCGTTGGCGAAAGACCTGGACCGGCCGGCGCGCGCGGTGCTGCCCTTGCTGGCATTGCAGTTCGTGTGGACTGCGATGCCCGAGGATATGCGTCTTCCTCCGGCAATTTCGATCACCACCGCACTGCTCTTGATCGCGTCGCTCACCTGGCTCGCAATGTGTGCGGTATCGGCGGTCGGCGAAACGGTGATCAGCCTGCATCCGTCGAATGTCAGCGACAACCTCGAGGCGCGCCGCGTCGCGACGCAGACGCGCGTGCTCGCGCGCACAGTGATGACCTTCCTGGCGCTGATCGGTGCGGCGATCGGCCTGATGATGTTTCCCGCGTTGCGCACGATGGGAACGAGTCTTCTCGCCTCCGCCGGTGTCGCCGGCCTGATCGCGGGAATCGCCGCGCGTCCTGTCCTCGGCAATCTGATCGCCGGGCTTCAGATTGCAATGACGCAGCCGCTCAGGATCGACGATGTGGTCGTCATCGAGAACGAGTGGGGACGCATCGAGGACATCACGTCGACCTATGTTGTCGTGAAGCTCTGGGACGAGCGCCGGCTGGTCGTGCCGCTGCAATGGGTCATCGAGCATCCGTTCCAGAACTGGACGCGAACCTCGGCCGGGCTCATTGGAACCGTTTTTCTCTGGACCGACTACCGCATTCCGCTGGAGCCGCTGCGCGCCGAGCTGCAGCGTGTATGCGCCGCAGCGCCGGAATGGGACAGCAGAGTTGCGTTGCTGCAGGTCGTCGATGCGAACGAGCGCGCGATTCAGCTGCGCGCGCTGGTGAGCTCGGCCGACTCGTCGCAGAACTGGGACCTGCGCTGCCGCGTCCGCGAGGCGTTGCTCGATTTCATCCAGCGCGAGCACCGTTCGGCACTGCCGCGGCTCCGCGCGGTGATGCAGACCGCGGAGGAAGATGCAGCGCCCGGAGCGCCGGAGACGAAGCCGGCGGTCCGGGATCCCGGCCGCGGCGCTTCATCGTCGATTCAGCAGCCCGAGCACGCCCGCGAGCATGCTCCGGAGGAAGCGCGCAAGAGCGCCCAGGATCGCACTTCGCGCGCTACGGCGAAGGTCGATTAGCTCCGTTCTACTGTCGGCCGCGCGGGGACCACCGCAGCAGTCGCCGGCGAATGGCCGCCGTGCGGCCTCGGCGGTTCGTGTACGCCTCCTGCGCGAGCGCGACCGACGGAATCGCACAGACGAAGGCTGCCAGCAGCAGGCTCGATCGAATGCTTGTCATGACGTGCTCCTCTTCTTGTAAATCGTACGCGCCCGGCTGTGTCGGCCGAACTGTTAGCATGGCCTTTGCGGCAGCCGTGAGCGTCCCATTCCCCGATCGGACAGCGCGATTTCGCGATGGCGGCATTGACAACGTCGGAACGGACGAAAATGACTATACGCGTTGCACCGATCACACCGGGATCCCGCCCTGAGCTCGCGGCGATCGAGGCGGCTATCCTCGCCGAGCGCGGCGAGATTCTTCTGCTCTACCGGGTGCTCCTCAACAGCGCTCCGCTCGCCGCGGGCTGGGAGCAGATGCTGACCGCGGTGCGCAACCGCAGCTCGCTGGCCGCAGATCTGCGCGAGCTGGTGATTCTTCGGGTGGCCGTGCTCAATCGCGCGCCGTTCGAATTCGATGCGCATCTGCCGGTAGCGCGCAAGGCCGGGATTGGAGAAGCGAAAATCGCCGCCTTGCAGGCGGAGGAGATTGGCGACGGATTCACGCCTCTCGAGCGCGCGGTGTTGACGCTGACCGATACGATGACCCGTAACGTCCAGGTTCCCGATGCGCAATTCGAGCCACTGCGCGCGCACTTCGATGCACGCGGATTGGTCGAGCTGGTGGCGACCGTCGCGGCATACAACATGGTCTCGCGCTTTCTGGAAGCGCTCAACATCGGGCACTGACTCCTTATCCCACCCGCTCAGCTGCGGGTCGCTGGCCGCTGAGCGCCGACGCTACCAGCGACAACCGGCGTCGCCGATCGTGCTCGCCACCAGCACCGGGACCGCGAGCAAGCCCATGCCCGCATAGGCGGTGCGGCAGTCGGGCTTGACCGCCTTTTCCAGCGCATGGCTTTCCTTGGATTGCCTTTCCGGCGGTGGCGGCAGCGCAGGCAGAATGCCGCGCGTGCTCGTCGTTTCGCTCGCTATTTCGCGCGCGCGTTGGCGAGCCGCCTCCATGTCGATGCGAGGGGCGCCGGCTTCGCCGGGCGTTGCCACATCGCGCCTCGGCTTGAAGATGTCTTCGTCGGGACCGGGAGAACCCAGGCGCAGTCGCGGCAACTCGGCTGCGCTGCGAGCCCCGGGCGCGGTGCGAACATCGGGCGCCGGCACTGCGCTCTCGGATGCAGCCGGCGCCGGTCTTGCGCTCGCGGGCGGCGCTGTCCGCTCGACTTGCGCGGGAGCCGTCTCCGAAGGCGTCGCCGGGGGGGCGACCGACGGGCTTGGCGCGACGAGGTTGGGCGCCGGCGCGAGTTCCCGGTCGATTCGGGGCACGGCCAGGCGATCGATCGGCGCAGGCATGATAGCCGCCTCCCGGGCCGGCATCTCGACCGGCGGCGCGAGGGACTTCGGTGCCGCCGGCACGGCCAAGCGCTCGATCGGCGCGGCGGGAGGGGCAGGCGCGGGCGGCGGCGCGAGCTCGATCGGGGGGGTGAGCTCGATCGGGGGGGCGAGCTCGATCGGGGGGGCGAGCGCGATCGGGGGGGCGAGCTCGTGCTGCACCGCGGGCGCCGCCAGGCGGTCGATCGGCGCAGCCGGAACCTGCGGGATTGCGCGCGGCGCGATGTCGGGCGGTGCGGTGAGGTCGGCGGGATTCGGCGGCGGGGCGAGGCGCTCGATCGCCGGCGGCGCAATCAGCGGGGGGAGCAGCGGCTTGTCGACCTCCTGCGGCGCGCGCATATCGATGCGCGGCAAGGGCTCGACTGCTGGCTGCGGCATCGGCGGCACGGCTTCCCGTGGCTCCTGACCCGGCTGCGCCGCCGCCGGGGCGGGGGTCGGCTCGCTGGTCTTCGCCGGTTCGATGGCGGGCGTCGGCTCGCTGCGGGTCGGCGCTACCGTCGTCTGCGGGTCGGCCCGCGGGACCAGGGCGCGCCCCGTCGCGGTTTCCGCGCCCGGCCCTGATCGCAGGCCGGCTTCGGGCAGGCTCGGCTGCCGACGGAAGGTCACGTCGAGCACATCGAGCATGCCTTCGCCGCGGCCGGCGCCGCCGCCATGCGAAGTGCCGAAAACAATAACGATCGTGGCATGCAGCAGCATCGACAGCAGCACGAACCGCACGATGGCCGGCTGAGGCGCTTCCGCGCGCCATCGCCACTCCCGTACCG
>JBDTNP010000519.1:0-3443 GCA_039933695.1 Betaproteobacteria bacterium
GGCGCGGCGGATATGAGCTTTTTCATTACCAGCACCGGCGGGGGCAAGGGCGCCGACTTCGGCGGACTGGCGGGCGCGGACCGGCATTGCCAGGCGCTGGCCACCGCTACGGGCGCCGGCGGACACGTCTGGCGCGCTTACCTCAGCACCAGCGCCTCGGCCGGGCAGCCGGCCGTCAACGCCCGCGATCGAATCGGCACCGGGCCCTGGCATAACGTCAAGGGCGTCGTCATCGCGAAAAACGTCGCCGAGCTCCACGGCGACAACAACCTCAACAAGGAAACGGCACTGACGGAAAAAGGCGAGATCGTCCCCGCCAGCGGCGATACGCCGAACAAGCACGACATCCTCACCGGCTCACAGGCCGACGGCACCGCGTATCCGGCGGGCGAGGACACGACCTGCCGCAACTGGACGAGCAGCACCGACGGCGCGGTTCAGGTCGGACATCATAATCGCAACGGCACCGGCCCCGCGCCGGCAACGTATTCGTGGAATTCGGCGCATACGACACCCGGTTGCAGCGATGAAGCCTTGCGCAAGACCGGCGGCGCGGGCCTGCTTTACTGCTTCGCCGGGAAGTAGCGCAGCGACCCGGATCGGATCGGATCCGGTCGGCCGGACAAGCGCGACGCGCGCGAGGCGTCTACTCGCCGTACGCCAGTCGGTCCATCATCAGGTACTCCTCTGCCGCGCACCCTTACAGGATGCGGTTGAACCATAGCAGCGACAACAGGGCTGACAGCAGCGCCAATGCCGCGGCTGCCGCGGCGAACAAGGCGGTGATCTCGGTCGCCCTTTTCTCGAACACCAGCCGCGCCGTCAACGCCTGGTAGATGCTGGTGAGGTCGGTTGCCGTTTCGGCGTGGAAGTATTCGGCCTTGGTCGTCGTAGCAATATTCTTGAGCGCCTCCTCGTCGAGCCGCACGCGCATCGACCAGCCTTCAGCGCCCAGCACCTCGCCGGCGGGCGTGCCCACGCCGACGGTGAAGACGCGTACGCCACGCTCGGACGCCATCTTCGCCGATTCGAACGGATCCGGCCCTGCCGTGGTCTGGCCGTCGGTGAGCAGGACGATCGCGGCCGACTTGAACGAGCCCGGCGGGGGCTTCTCCGCCGATGCCTTCCCGCCTGGCGCCGCGTCGAGCGAGGCGCCGCGCTGCGCTTCGCGCGCGCCGCCCGGTCGGGGATTGGACGCGCGCAGGTCGAATTCCACGTCGGGAAAGATGAGCTTCAAAGAAACGAGGATCGCGCTGCCGATCGCGGTGCCTTTCTGCAGCTGGATGCGGTCGAGCGCCGCGAGGATGTCGTCGCGATTCAACGTCGGGGTCTGCACGACCGATGCCGTCGCCGCGAACGCCACGACGCCGATGCGCGTATCGCGGGGCTGCGCGGCGATGAAATTCCTTGCCGCGGCCCTTGCCGCGGCGATGCGCGTCGGCGCAACGTCGGCGGCGCGCATGCTGCCCGACGCGTCGATCGCGAGAACGACCGTTTCGTATTGGTAGGGGAGGCTGATCACCGAGGCCGGACGCGCAATCGCGACCACCATCAGCGCCAGCGCGAGCAGCATCAGAACGGGCGGCAAATGGCGGCGCAGCCGCGGCGCCGCGCCCTGCGCGTTCCTGACCAGCGCGAGGCGGGCGTAGCGCAGCGCCTGTTTTTTCCGGCGACGCTGCATCAGCCCATAAGCGGCAACCACCACGGGGATCAACACCCCCAGCCAAAGCATCGCCGGCCAGAGGAATGTCATCGGTACTCGATATGCTGTGGCAGGGAGCCCCCGGCGGCGAGCCTGCTGCGCCGCTTGCGCAAGTCGGCGAAGCGAAGGATCGCATCCATCAAATCATCGTCGGTCGCGAGCTCCAGTGCGTCGATGCCGGCGTGGCGAAAAGCCGTGCGAAGCTCGGCCTCGCGCTTCGCCGCGGCGGCCGCGAAGCGCCGGCGAAACGCCCGATCGCCGGTATCGACGTGCATCTGCTCGCCGGTTTCGGAATCCTGGATGACGACCAGCCCGAGGTCGGGCAGGTCCATCTCCAGATTGTCGTAGAGGCGCACGGCAATGACTTCGTGCCGCTGGGCAAGCTGCGCCAGCGGCTTCACCCATCCGGGCCGGCTGATGAAATCGGACACGACAAAGACCAGCGAACGCCGTGCGATGACCTGGTAGGCGGTCCGAAACAATTCGTCGAGCCGGGTCGCGTCCGATTGCGCGACCTCGGGGCGCGCGAGCATCTTGTGCAGGATGTGCAGCACCTGCCGGCGGCCCGACCGGGCCGGAATCACCGTATCGACGCTGTCGCCGTAGAGCAGCGCGCCGACGCGGTTGCCGTGCCGGGTCAGCATGCGCGCCAGAACGGTGACCAGCTGCGTCGCCACCGCGCGCTTGTTCACCGTTTGCGAACCGAAGTCGATCGACGGGCTCAGGTCCAGCACGAACCAGGCGGTGATGTCGCGTTCCTCGTTGTAGACGCGGACATAAGGCGTCTGCAGGCGTGCGGTCACGTTCCAGTCGATGTGGCGAACGTCGTCGTGGTATTCGTATTCGCGCAGATCGGCGAGATCGACGCCGAAGCCGCGGAACAGCGTTCGGTAGTCGCCGTGCAGCAGGCCGTCGAGCCGGCGGATCACTGTCCACTCGAGGCGACGCAGGATCGCGTCAGGCGTTGGCGTCCACTCTGACATGAGTATCGAGCGGCTTCTCGGGGGCGGGGATGTGCTTCATGATGCGCAAGATGATCTGGTCGGGCGTCAGCGCATCGGAAAGCGCTTCGTACGACAGCGACAGCCGGTGGCGCAGCACGTCGGGCGCGATATCGATCACGTCCTGTGGCAGCACGTAGTTGCGGTTGCGCAGGTAAGCGAGCGCCCGGGCGCCCTCGACCAGGTGTATCGTCGCGCGCGGGCTCGCGCCGTAGGTGATGTATTTCGAGGTGTTGGCGATGCCGTAACGGTCCGGGTTGCGCGTTGCCGACACCAGGCGCACCGCGTACTGCACCAGCGCCGGGTCGACATAACCTTTGCGGCATTCGCGCTGCAGCTCCGACAGCTGCTCGGTCGTCGCGACCGCGGTGACCGTGGCCGGCGTTCCGGTGACGCGGTTGACGATGACGGTTTCCTCCGCCTCGCTCGGGTAACCGACCAGCACCTTCATCATGAACCGGTCGACCTGGGCTTCGGGCAGCGGGTAGGTGCCTTCGGTCTCGATCGGGTTCTGCGTGGCCATCACCAGGAAGGGGCTGGGCACCTTGTGGGTTTCGCCGGCGATGGTGACCTGGCGTTCCTGCATCACTTCCAGCAGCGCGCTCTGCACCTTGGCGGGCGCGCGGTTGATTTCATCGGCCAGCACCAGATTGGCGAAGACGGGCCCCAGCACTGTGGCGAATTCACCGCTCTTCTGGTTATAGACCCGCGTGCCGATCAGATCGGCGGGCACCAGGTCG
>JBDTNP010000520.1:0-3102 GCA_039933695.1 Betaproteobacteria bacterium
CTGGAAGGTCTCGACCGTCAGCGGCTTCATCTGAACCGGCTTGTATGACAGCTTCGCGCCCTCGGAGTGAAACAGGGTGTGCTTCATCCACTCGGCGTCGTTGCGCTCGGGGAAGTCTTCACGCGCATGCGCGCCGCGCGACTCCTTGCGGGCTTCGGCCGACACGATGGTCGCGCGCGAGACTTCGACCAGGTTGTCGAGTTCCAGCGCTTCGATGCGAGCAGTGTTGAAGACCTTCGACTTGTCGTTGATCGCGACGTGCCTGGCACGTTCGGCCAGGGCCATGATCTTGGTCACGCCGTCGGCCAGCAACGATTGCGTGCGGAACACGCCGCAGTGCGACTGCATTTCGTTGCGGATGTGGTCGGCGACATCCTGCGTGCGTTCACCGGACGTGCGAGCGTCGAGCGCGGCCAGGCGCGCGTTGGTCGCCTCACCCGCGGCGGCGGGCAGCGGCTTCCACGCGCGGTCCTTCAGCTTCGAGGCGACGATGTGATTGCCCGCCGAGCGACCGAACACCAGCAGGTCGAGCAACGAGTTGGTCCCCAGGCGATTCGCGCCATGCACCGACACGCACGCGCATTCGCCGATCGCATAGAGGCCGTTGACGATCGTGTTCGGATCACCATGCGGTTGACCACCCGTCGGCGCCACCACCTGCCCGTGAATGTTGGTCGGTATGCCGCCCATCTGGTAGTGGATCGTCGGCACGACCGGGATCGGTTCCCGGATCGGATCGACGTTGGCGAACTTGATCGCGATCTCGCGGATCGACGGCAGGCGCTTCATGATCACCTCGGGTCCGAGATGATCGAGCTTCAGCAATACGTAATCCTTGTGCGGCCCGCAGCCGCGCCCTTCCTTGATCTCCTGATCCATCGAGCGCGACACGATGTCGCGCGACGCAAGATCTTTCAGGTTCGGGGCGTAACGCTCCATGAAGCGCTCGCCGTTGGCGTTCAGCAGGATGCCGCCTTCGCCGCGAACGGCCTCGGTAATCAGGATGCCCGCGCCGGCAACGCCGGTCGGATGGAATTGCCAGAACTCCATGTCTTCGAGCGGAATGCCGACCCGCGCGGCCATGCCCAGGCCGTCGCCGGTATTGATGAACGCATTGGTGCTCGCCGCGAAGATCCGGCCGGCGCCGCCGGTGGCGAACAATGTGGCCTTCGCCTGCAGCAGCATGACTTCGCCGGTCTCCATCTCCAGCGCCGTGACGCCGAGCACTTCGCCGTGAGCGTCGCGAATCAGGTCCAGCGCCATCCACTCGACGAAAAATTGCGTCCGCGCGCGAACGTTGCGCTGATACAGCGTGTGCAGCATGGCGTGCCCGGTCCGGTCGGCCGAGGCGACCGCGCGCTGGACCGCCTTCTCGCCGAAGTTCGCCGAATGCCCGCCGAACGGCCGCTGATACAACGTGCCGTCGGCGTTGCGGTCGAACGGCATGCCGAAATGCTCGAGCTCGTAGACGACTTGCGGCGCCATCCTGCACATGTATTCGATCGCGTCCTGATCGCCGAGCCAGTCGGAGCCCTTGACGGTGTCGTACATGTGCCAGAGCCAGCTGTCCTCGCCCATGTTGCCGAGGCTGGCGCCGATGCCGCCCTGCGCGGCGACCGTATGCGAGCGCGTCGGAAAGACCTTCGACAGCACCGCGACCGACAGGCCGGCTTCGGCGAGCTGGAGCGATGCGCGCATGCCGGCGCCGCCGGCACCGACGACAATGGTATCGAACTTGCGCACGGGAAGGCTCATCGTCCCGGCCCCCATAGCACTTCGACCAGCCAGGCAAGATAGGCGACCAGAACGATCACCGTCGCCGCTTCCAGCGTCAGCCGGAGACCCGCCGGTTTGACGTAATCCATCCAGATGTCGCGCATGCCGATCCAGGCATGCCAGAGCAGCGCCAGGCCGAACAGCAGCGTGGCGATGCGAAACGCCGGATGCGCGAACAGCTCGGTCCATGTTGCGTAGTCGATGCCGCCCTCGTACATCGCTATGCCGAGCAGCAGCAACGTATAGAGCGCCATGACCACGGCGGTGGCGCGCTGCGCCAGCCAGTCCTTCCAGCCGTAGTGCGCACCGACGATGACGCGCGCTACCAAAGCCGGGCTCCGACGATCGCGGTCAGCGCGAGGCTGACGATCAGCACGGCGTAGCTCGATTGCCGCGAGGGCCTCAACTCGGTGCCGATGTGCAGATCGAGCAGCAGAAAGCGGATGCCCGCGCAGAAATGATGCAGATAGGCCCAGACCAGCCCAAGCAGCAGCAGCTTGGCGATCGGGTGAGTAAGGCTCGCCCGCAGCGCAGCCCAGGTTTCCGGCGACGCCAGGCTTTGCTGGACCGCCCACAGCAGCAGCGGAATGCCGAGCAGAAACAGCAGCGCGCCGCTCAGTCTATGCAGGACGGAAACGATCGCCGGGATCGGCTGGCGTATCGCGAGCAGATTCAGGTATACCGGCCGCGCGCCCCGAGGCAGCTCCGCTGGAAGCTCGCTATCGGACATCGGCTCCCCGCCGCTTGCCCTCATCATAAGCAGGCTCGCCATCGCGCGGTCCGGGAAACGCACGACGCGCCGCGCAGGCAGCGGCCGCTTGGCGCGAGTCCGTCGGAAACGGCATGACGTTGGTCTTTCGTGATTGGCCCTTCCTTCCGGCGCGGTCTTAAGGGCCGTGCACGAAAAGTGCACAGCACAAATTATACCGTGTTTCGCCCGCCCCTCGCCAGCGCCGGCGCGGCTGCGACGCCGTCAGCCGAGCTCGTTCAGATAGTAGTGGCGGCGCGTGCTGCACAGGCCGCGCCGCCACTCGACCGGGCGCTCGCCATAGGTACGGGTCAGCCGTTCGACGGCGAGCAGCGGCTCGCCGGTGCGGACCTTCAGTATCGCGGCGGCGGCGCCATCGGCGGCGATCGCCTTCAGTCGTTCCTGCGCCCGCAACATGCGCACGCCGAACTGGGTCTCGAAGAATCCATACATCGAGCCGCGATAGGCTTCGAGCCGCGCGCGCGTCAGCCCCTTGAACAGCGTTGCTGGCAGCGTGATGTCGTCGAGCACCGCCGGCTCGCCGCCGTATTCGAGCACCCGGCGCACGACGAACACCG
>JBDTNP010000521.1:0-2721 GCA_039933695.1 Betaproteobacteria bacterium
TCGTCGAGCAGGACACCTACAGCGTCGTCAAGCGCGTGATACCCGAAGGCGGGACGATGTGCTCGCTTTGTTCGCGACTACGGCGCGGCGTGCTCTATCGCGTCGCCGGCGAGCTTGGCGCCACCCGCATCGCGCTCGGCCATCATCGCGACGACATCCTGGCGACGTTCTTTCTCAATCTGTTCTTCGGCGGCAAATTGAAGACGATGCCGCCGAAGCTCGTCTCCGACGACGGCAAGCACGTCGTCATCCGCCCGCTCGCCTACGTGCGCGAGCGCGATCTCGCGCGCTATGCCGAGGTGATGGCGTTTCCGATCATTCCCTGCACGCTCTGCGGCTCGCAGGAGAACCTGCAGCGCAAACAGGTCGCGGCAATGCTGCGCGACTGGCAGAAGCGCCATCCCGGCCGCGCCGAGAGCATTTTCAACGCGCTGTCGAACGTGGTGACTACCCACCTGCTCGATCGCCGGCTGCAGGACTTCGCCGCGATCCATGCGAACGGCATGGCGATGCCCGGCGGCGATATCGCGTTCGACGCCGATCCCTGCATCGACGCAGACACCGGCACCGTGCGCTTCGCGTCGAACGACTGACGCATGGCGCCGGCTGCCGGCTTCACCGCGCATCGATGAGCGCTGTGCTGTCGCGATTCCGGCCCGGACGAAGGCTCTTCCTCGCCGCGTCGCTGTTGTGCGCGCTGTTCGCCGCGCCTCTCCGCGCAGCCGACGCACCCGACGAATCGCTCGCCGGGCCGGCGCTGCTCTCCGCGTTGCGCGCCGGGGGACTGATTCTCTATTTCCGCCACACGTCGACCGATTTCGGCCAGAACGACGACCGTATGAGCGGCTACGAAGATTGCGCGCGGCAACGCAACCTGACCAGCCGGGGCCGCGACGAGGCGCGCGCGATCGGCGCGGCGATGGCCCGCCTGCGCCTTCCGATCGGCGATGTGCTGGCGAGTCCGTTTTGCCGCACGCGCGAGACGGCGCAGCTGATATTCGGCCGGGCCCGGGTCGAGGCCGCTGTGCGTGGCGGCCCCGCGTCCGACGATGGGTCCGACCGCTACGCCGCGCTCCGGCGCCTGCTGTCGACGCCACCGGCAGGCGGGACGGTGCTTGCGATCGCCAGCCACGGCAACCCGTTTCGCGCTGTCTCCGGCACGCCATATCTGGCCGAAGGAGAGGCCGCGGTCGTGCGGCCCTTAAGCGAGCGCGGATTCCGCGTGATCGGCCGCATTCCGAAAGACGGCTGGAGCGCGCTGGAAACGCCGTAGTCCCGCGCCGCGTTCGACGCAAAGACGCCAAGTCGATTCAGCGCACGACGTCCTTGGTCTGTCCGAACAGGACCTTTTTCTCTTCCTCGGTGCGGATGCCGCCGGCCTTCGGATTGATCTCCTTGGCCAGCGCATAGGCGCGCACCGTCGCGGGGCGCTCCTTGATCGTTTCCTTCCACCGTTTCAGGTGCGGGAACTGCTCGATGTCCTGCGACTGCCGCTCGGGCAGCACCCAGGGGTACGACGCGATGTCGGCGATCGAATACTCGCCGACGATGAATTCGCGATCGGCCAGACGTTTGTTCAGGACCGCATAGAGTCTGCCCGTTTCGTTGACGTAGCGGTCGACGGCGTACTGCAGCCGCTCCGGCGCGTAGTGGACGAAATGATGGTTCTGGCCGGCGAGCGGTCCGAGGTTCGCCATCTGCCAGAACAGCCACTGGATGCAATCCAGCCGCGCGCGCATATCGCGCGGGATGAACCGCCCGATCTTGTCGGCGAGATAAAGCAGTATCGCGCCCGATTCGAACATCGCCAGCGGCGCGCCGCCGTCGACAGGATCGCGATCGACGATCGCGGGGATGCGGTTGTTCGGCGCAATGGCCAGAAATTCCGGCTTGAATTGCTCGCCCTTGCCGATGTTGACCGGATGGATCGTGTACTCGAGCTTCGCTTCCTCGAGAAACATCGTCATCTTGTGCCCGTTGGGCGTCGTCCAGTAGTAAAGATCGATCATCGCCTTCCTTTGGATGTTTTCGATGCCATCGCGGCGTTGAGCGCCGCGACACACGGAGGTGCGACCGCAACTTGCGTCAGAACGTTCCCGGGTAGCCGCCGCCGTCGACCAGCAGGTTCTGCCCGACGATGTATCCCGCATGGACACTGCACAGAAATGCGCAGGCGATGCCGAACTCCGCAGGCGTGCCGAATCGTCCCGACGGATTGGCGTCCATCTGCGCCTGGCGAAGCTCGGTCACCGGCTTGCCGGCCGTCTTGGCGCGCAACTCGAGGTTGGCCCGAAGCCGGTCGGTGTCGAACGGACCCGGCAGCAGGTTGTTGATCGTCACGTTGTGGCGTGCGACCTTGCGCGCGAGGCCGGCGACGAAGCCCGTCAGGCCGCTGCGCGCGCCGTTCGACAGTCCGAGGATGTCGATCGGCGCCTTGACCGCGGATGAGGTGATGTTGACGATGCGGCCGAATCTGCGCGCGATCATGCCGTCGACGGTCGCCTTGATCAACTCGATCGGCGTCAGCATGTTGGCATCGATAGCGCGAAGCCACGCGTCGCGGTCCCAGTCGCGAAAGTCGCCGGGCGGCGGGCCGCCGGCGTTGTTGACCAGGATGTCGGGTTGCGGGCACGCGGCCAGCGCTTTGCCGCGGCCGTCGGCGGTCGTGATATCGCAGGCGACCCACCGCACGGCGCGGCCCGCCGTCGCGCCGATCTCTTC
>JBDTNP010000522.1:0-3515 GCA_039933695.1 Betaproteobacteria bacterium
GAGCGCAATTTCGCCGGCACCAGCTTTGTCACGCTCGACATGTTCGGCAGCTACCGCTACGGGTCGGACCTGCTGAATGTCACATTCGACCCGACCCGTGCGGAGGAGCTCGCGAGCTATGCCTTCGACGATGACGGCACCCGCGCGGAGCGCGCCTACCTGATCCGCAACGGAATCCTCGAGCGCCCCTTGGGCGGCGCGATTTCCCAGGCGCGCGCGGGAGTCGCCGGCGTGGCGAACGCCCGTGCCGACGGCTGGAACCGGCCGCCGATCGATCGCATGGCCAACCTCAACATCGAGCCGGGCGACGCCGAGCTCGACGCGATGATTGCGGGCATCGAGCACGGCGTCCTGATGGCGACGAACAGCTCCTGGTCGATCGACGACTCGCGCAACAAATTCCAGTTCGGCTGCGAATGGGGGCAGCGGATCGAACGGGGCAAGCTTACGACGGTCGTCAAGAATCCCAACTACCGCGGAATTTCCGCCAATTTCTGGCGCAGCCTCGCGCGGGTCGGCAACGCCGCGACCGTCGAGGTCCTGGGCACCCCGTATTGCGGCAAGGGCGAGCCCTCGCAGCTGATTCGCGTCGGGCATGCCTCGCCTGCCTGCGTCTTCACCGGCGTCGACGTCTTCGGCGGAGACAATTGATGCCGGTCTCGACGATGGAATCCTACTTCAACGAGCTTGCCGTTTTTCTCGACCGCGCGCTTCTCCCGGGCGAGGTTTACACCTGCACGCTGGATGCCGAGGTGTCCGATTTCGTGCGGATGAACCGGGGCAAGATCCGCCAGCCGGGGACGGTCGACCAGTGTTATGTGCGTCTGCACCTGATCGTCGGTCGCAAGCACGCGCAGCATTGCATGACCGTTTGCGGCGATCTGGCGCGCGATCGCGAGCCGCTGTTGCAGGCGCTGGTCGCGTTGCGCGACATCGTGACGGACCTGCCGGACGATCCGCACCTGCATTATGCGACCGACGTCCATTCGAGCCGGGTCGTCCGGAGCGCTCCGTTGCCCGCGCCCGAAGGCATCATCGCGAGCGTTCTCGACGCCGCGCAAGGCCTCGACCTCGTCGGCATCTATGCTGCGGGGCCGGTCTACCGCGGCTTCGCCAATTCGCTCGGGCAGCGCAATTGGCATGAAGTGACGAGCTTCAATCTGCAGTGGAGCCTCTATCACCGCGCGGACAAGGCGGTAAAAACGGCGTACGGCGGCTTCGAGTGGTCCGATCAGGCATTCGCGGCGAAAATGCGCGGTGCCCGCGAACGGCTGGCGCTGCTCGCCGTTCCGGCGCGCTCGCTCGAGCCGGGAAGCTACCGTGCGTACCTGACGCCGACGGCGATGGAGGAGATCGCCGGCATGCTGTGCTGGGGCGGATTCTCCGGACGTGCGCTGGCGACCCGGCAAAGCTGTCTGTTTCGCATGCAGGAGGGCGCCGCGGCGCTCGCCGCCTCGGTATCGTTCAGCGAAAACACCGCCAGCGGCGTCGCACCCGCGTTTCAGGACGAAGGGTTTGCGCGGCCTGCGTCGGTGCCGCTGGTCACGAATGGAAAGCTCGTCGGCTCGCTGGTCAGCCCGCGAACCGCGAAGGAATTCGAGCTCGCCACCAACGGCGCCAACGCGTCCGAGAGCCCGGAGTCGCTCGACATGGCGGGCGGCGAGCTTGCCGGGGAAGACGCACTCGCCGCGCTCGATACCGGGCTTTACATCGGCAATCTCTGGTATCTGAACTTTTCCGACCGTCCCGCCTGCCGCGTTACCGGGATGACGCGCTTCGCGTCGTTCTGGGTCGACCGCGGACGGATCGTCGCGCCGGTCAACGTCATGCGCTTCGACGACAGCGTCTACCGCCTGTTCGGCGAGCACCTCGTCGGGTTGACCGCGGAAAGCGAGCTCGTCGTCAGCGCAGAGAGCTATCGCGCGCGCAGCGTCAGCAGCATGCGCCTGCCCGGTGCGGTGGTCAGCGAGATGGCGTTTACGCTGTAGGACGCCGCAGGGCGGAGCGGGGCCCCGCGCGAATGCGCGGGGGGCGACCCCGGAGGCGGAGACGACAGCGACAACGATGTAGTCCGGCCGCGCCGATCTCTCGGAAGCTAGCCGTCAGCGGCTACGACCCGTCGTGCCAGCCCTTCGGTATCGACGACAGCAGCTTCTTCGTGTACTGGTGCTGCGGATGCAGGTAGATGTCGTCCGAGTTGGCGATCTCGACGATCGCGCCCTGGTTCATCACCATGATCTCGTCGGAGATGTACTTGACGACGGCGAGGTCGTGCGAAATGAAGATATACGACAGCCGGTACTCGTCCTGCAGATCCTGCAGCAGGTTCAGCACCTGCGCCTGGACCGACACATCGAGCGCCGACACCGACTCATCGCAGATCAGGATGTCGGGCTTGAGGGTCAGGCAGCGCGCTATCGCGATGCGCTGCCGCTGTCCGCCCGAGAATTCGTGCGGATATTTGTAGAATGAGACCTCGGGCAGGCCGACTTTCTGCAACAGCTCGAACGCCAGCTCCGTGCGCTCCTGCACCGACTTGCCGATGCCGTGGATCTGCATCGGCTCGGTCAGGATCTGGCCGACGATCATGCGCGGGTTCAGCGACGCGTACGGATTCTGGAAGATGATCTGGATCCGCCGCTTGTACTGCATGAAATCGCGCGGCGACATCGACAGCAGGTCCCGGCCCTCGAAAATGGCCTCTCCGGTGGTGGCCTCGTGCAGCCGCATCAGCGTCAGGCCCACCGTCGTCTTGCCCGATCCGGACTCGCCGACGAGCCCCAAGGTCTTGCCTTTCGGCAATTGGAACGAGACGTCCTTGACCGCCTCGAATTTGCGCCGTCCGAATAGGCCCTCGCGGGAATAGAAATCCTTGCCGAGGTGGCGGACGTCCAGGATGATCGCATCGGCGCGATCGATGCCGCGCTTGCGTTCGGTCAGGTGCATCGCCTTGCCGTGGCCGTTCATGAAATCCTCGATCACCGGCAGGCGGACCGGCCGGCGATCGAGGCGCGGCCGGCAGAGCAGCAGCGCCTTCGTGTAGGCGTCCTGCGGATTTTCGAACACGGCCTTCGCCGGCCCCTGCTCGCGGATCTCGCCGTTGCGCATCACGACGACGTAGTCGGCGATCTCGCCGACGACGGCCAGATCGTGGGTGATGAATAGCACCGACATCTGGTGCTTTTTCTGCAGCGCGGCGATCAGGTCGAGAATCTGCTTCTGGATCGTCACGTCCAGCGCCGTCGTCGGCTCGTCGGCGATCAGCAGCTTGGGCTCGCAGGCGATCGCCATCGCGATCATCACCCGCTGCTGCTGCCCACCCGACATCTGCGACGGATACGCATTGATCTTGAATTCCGGGTCGGGAATGCCGACTTCGGCCAGCAGCGCGATCGCGCGCTTTCTCGCCTCCGCCGGTCCCATGCCGATGTGCATGCGCAGCACCTCGGTCAGCTGGAAACCGACGGTGAACACCGGGTTCAGCGACGTCATCGGCTCCTGGAAGATCATCGAGA
>JBDTNP010000523.1:0-3839 GCA_039933695.1 Betaproteobacteria bacterium
CATCAAGGTCAACGGCGTCGTCTCGCCGATCTCGACCCAGCCGATGGATGTCGAGACCGTCCGCCGCATCGCCTACGAGCTGATGAGCAAGGAGCAGGCGCGAGAATTCGAAAACGAGCTGGAAATGAACCTCTCGTACCTCGACCGCGCCGTCGGCAACTTCCGTATCAACATCTTCCGCCAGCGCGGCACGATCTCGCTGGTCATCCGCTACGTGCGAAGCCGCGTGCCGCCGTTCGAGGCGCTGAAGCTCCCGTCGGTGCTGCTCAACCTGGTGATGGAAAAGCGCGGCCTGGTCCTGATCGCCGGCGCCACCGGCTCCGGCAAGTCGACCACGCTCGCAGCGATGATCGATTACCGGAACAGCAACCGCTCGGGCCACATCCTGACGCTGGAGGATCCGATCGAATACCTGTTCGAGCACAAGCAGTCGATCGTCAACCAGCGCGAGATCGGCATCGACACTCAGGGCTATCACCGGGCGCTGCCGAACGCGCTGCGCGAAGCGCCCGACCTGATCATGATCGGCGAGGTCCGCGACCGCGAAACGATGCAGCACGCGCTGCTGCATACGCTGACCGGCCACCTGTGCCTGTCGACCTTGCACGCGAACAACAGCTACCACGCGCTGTCGCGGATCATCAACATGTTCCCCTACGACGCACGCTCGGGCCTGCTGTCCGACCTGTCGATCGGACTGCGCGCGATCATTTCGCAGCGTCTGGTGCGGAACAAGGAAGGCGAGCAGCAGCCAGCGGTCGAAATCCTGCTCAATACCTCGCTGATCGCCGACCTGATCAAGAACGGCGAGATCACGCAGATGAAAGAAGCGATGGAGCAAAGCCTGTATCCCGGATCGCAGACGTTCGAGCAGGCACTCTGTCGCCTTTACCTGGACGAGGTCATAACGTACGACGAGGCGCTGAGCGCGGCCGACTCGCCGACCAACCTGGCGTGGCTGGTCAACCAGAATTCGGCTTCGACTACGCGCGTCGACACCGGAAGCGATGAAGAACCCGCCGAGGACGCCCTGTCCCGCGACTTCGTCAAGCTGGAAATCGATCCCGAGTTCCTCAACCGGCCGTAGCGGCGAACGACCGATAAGCGTGGCGACGAGTTCGTCCAACGCGCCGACGCTCGATCTGGCGCGCGAGTTGATCGCGCGCCGCTCGCAAACGCCCGACGACGCCGGCTGTCAGGACCTCCTTGGCAAGCGTCTGGCCCGCAGCGGCTTCCGCTGCGAAAGTCTCAGTGCCAACGGGGTGAGCAATCTGTGGGCGCGCCGCGGCGATGCGCATCCGATCGTGTGTTTCGCCGGTCACACCGATGTCGTGCCGTCCGGTCCGCTGGACGCCTGGGATTCGGACCCGTTCGATCCGAGCCTGCGCGACGGCTACCTGTACGGGCGCGGCGCGGCGGACATGAAGTCGTCGCTCGCGGCGTTTGTCGTCGCGATCGAGCAGTTCGTCGCCGCCCGGCCCGACCACCCGGGCTCGATCGCTCTGCTGATCACCTCGGACGAAGAGGGGCCGGCCGTCGACGGAACGGTGCGCGTCGTCGAGCGCCTGCGCGGCCGCGGCGAAACGCTCGATTACTGCGTCGTCGGCGAGCCTTCGTCGGTCGAGCGCCTGGGCGACATGATCAAGAACGGCCGCCGCGGGACGCTGTCGGGCAAGCTGATCGTGCGCGGCGTGCAGGGTCACGTCGCGTATCCGCAGCTGGCGCGGAACCCGATCCATCTTGCCGCACCGGTGATCGCCGAGCTGGCGGCCACACGCTGGGACGAGGGCGACACCTACTTTCCGCCGACCAGCTGGCAGGTGTCGAACATCCACGCCGGCACCGGGGCGACCAACGTCATTCCCGGCACGCTTGAGCTCGATTTCAATTTCCGCTATGCGCCGGTCCACACGCGCGAGGATCTCGAACGGGCGTTCATCGCGATCCTGGACGGACATCGCCTCGACCACGAGATTCGCTGGACCGGCTCGGGCAAGCCGTATCTCACGGCACGCGGCCGGCTGGTCGAAGTCGCCGGCGCGGCGATACGCGAGG
Organism: Betaproteobacteria bacterium; assembly: GCA_039933695.1. GTDB lineage: Bacteria > Pseudomonadota > Gammaproteobacteria > Burkholderiales > Casimicrobiaceae > PALSA-1003. Next base: position 2,056 of record JBDTNP010000523.1, read on the forward strand.
CCTGCGGCATCGCGCCCGCACTCTCCTGCACCGGAGGCACGTCCGATGGCCGTTTCATCGCCGACATTTGCGCCGAGGTCGTCGAGGTTGGGCCGATCAACGCTTCGATCCACAAGCTCAACGAGCGCGTCGCCGTCGCCGATCTGGAGCCATTGGCGGCGATCTACCGTGGCATACTCGAGCGGTTGCTGACCTGACGCGCCGCGCCGCGCCGATTGCCGATGAGCACAGTCATGCAGGAGCTGGAGACCGTTCGGGACTGGATACGCTACGCGGTGTCGCGCTTCAACACCGCCGGCGTTTTCTTTGGTCACGGGCTGGCCGATGCCTACGCGGAAGCGGCGTACCTGATATTGCACAAGCTGTCGCTGCCGTCCGACCGCATCGACGTGTTCATGGACAGCAAGGTCACGCAAGCCGAGCGCGCAGAGCTGCTTCAGATCATCGAGCGCCGCGTCGACGAGCGCATCCCCGCCGCCTACCTGACGCACGAAGCGTGGCTCGGCGGCTTCCGCTTCTATGTCGACGAGCGCGTCATCATTCCCCGCTCGTTCATTGCCGAGCTGTTGCCCGACGCGCTCGCCCCCTGGATTCCCGATGCCGCCGCCGTGCAAAGCACGCTCGACCTGTGTACCGGTTCGGGCTGTCTGGCGGTGCTGCTCGCGCACCACTATCCGAACGCCGACGTCGACGCCACCGATATTTCTCCCGATGCGCTGACCGTCGCGCAGCGCAACGTCGCCGATCACGGGCTGCAGGATCGCATCAACCTGATCCGCTCCGACCTGTTGTCGAACCTGACCGAAAAGACCTACGACCTGATCATCTGCAATCCGCCGTACGTCACCGCGATGGCCATGGAGGAATTGCCCGCCGAGTACCGGCATGAGCCCGGCATCGCATTGGCCGGCGGCGACGACGGTCTCGACGCGGTGCGGATCGTGCTCGCCAAGGCGCCGCAATTTCTCGCGCCCGAGGGCCTGCTGGTGCTGGAAATCGGCCATAACCGGGCCGCCGCCGAAAAGGCGTTTCCGCGGCTGCCGTTCACCTGGCTCGCGACCGGCGGCAGCGACGACAGCGTGCTGATGCTGAGGCGCGACGAGCTCGTCGCCGGCGCGTAGGGCCACGCGCCGGGCTACATACCGAAGAACGCCCGGATTTTCTGCACCAGGTCGGAAGCGCGAGAGCCAGTTGCGCGAGCGCGCGCCTCGGCGGAAAGCGAAGCGAGCGTCGCATCGTTGGCCGCCTGTCGGGCGGCGAGCGTCTGTGACAGGCCCACGGCCATCTCCGGGCGTGCCTTGAGGATCGCCTCGAACCCCGGCTTGTCGAGCCGGTAGCAGAGCACCTCGCCTTCGGCGACGACGGTCGCGGTGCGCGCCTGGCCGGTCAGGAGGCCCATCTCGCCGAAATAGCCGGGCGCCGACAAGGTGGCAAGCCGCTGTCGCGGCGATTCGGCCGGTTGCGCCGCATCGCGAAAGATGCCGACCTGGCCGCGCGCGAGGATATAGAGCGACTCGGCCGGCTCGCCTTCGCGCGTGATCACGTCGCCTGTGACGAATGGCGCCGGCTTGAGCTCCGCCGACAGCGCCTTGCGCTCGGGGTCGGTCAACGGCCGCAACAATTCCAGCGAAACCAATAGGGCGATCCGGGCATCGCGCTCGCGAGATGCCTCTTCGGCGCGGACATCGCTGGCCGGATTCCAGAAGATCTCGGCCCGGGTAATCGGCACGTCCATGCCTTCGCGCCGCAGGGCCGCGAATGCGTGCAGCCGGACGACCGAATCG
>JBDTNP010000524.1:0-2196 GCA_039933695.1 Betaproteobacteria bacterium
GAGCTGGTGCGCGTGACGGTCAATACGGCCGAAGCCGCGGCCGCCGTTCCGCTGATCCGGGAACGTCTGGACGCGATGCGCTGCACGGTGCCGCTGATCGGCGACTTCCATTTCAACGGTCACAAGCTGCTGACCAACCATCCCGACTGCGCGCGTGCTCTGGCCAAGTACCGTATCAATCCGGGCAATGTCGGCAAGGGCAGCAAGCACGATCCGCAATTCGCGGTGATGATCGAGAAAGCGATCGAGTTCGGCAAGCCGGTGCGCATCGGCGTCAACTGGGGCAGTCTCGATCAGGACCTGCTCGCCCGGCTGATGGACGACAACGCCCGCTCGGCGAACCCGCTGGACGCGGCGCACGTGACGCGTGAAGCGCTGGTCACCTCCGCGATCGGCAGTGCGCAGCGCGCCGAGGAGATCGGCCTGCCCGGCGACCGCATCCTGCTGGCGTGCAAGGTTTCCGATGTGCAGGACCTGATCGCCGTGTACACCGAGCTCGCGCGCCGCTGCGATTATCCGCTGCACCTCGGGCTGACCGAAGCCGGCATGGGCTCGAAGGGCATCGTCGCCTCGACTGCCGCGCTCGCGGTGCTGCTGCAGCAGGGCATCGGCGACACGATACGGATTTCGCTGACTCCCGAGCCGAACGGCGATCGCACGCGCGAGGTCGTCGTCGCGCAGGAAATCCTGCAGACGATGGGCCTGCGCTCGTTCGCGCCACTGGTCACCGCCTGTCCGGGTTGCGGACGCACGGCCAGCCCGTTTTTCCAGGAGCTCGCCGACAAGATCCAGACCTATCTGCGGGCCGAGATGCCGCAGTGGCGGAACCGCTACCCCGGCGTCGAGACGATGACCGTCGCGGTGATGGGATGCGTGGTCAACGGACCGGGCGAATCCAAGATGGCGAATGTCGGCATCAGCCTGCCCGGCACCGGCGAAACCCCGGTCGCGCCGGTTTACGTCGACGGGCACAAGACGGTGACGCTCAAGGGCGCCGGCATCGCCGAGGAGTTCGAGCAGATCGTTGCCGATTACGTCCGCGCGACCTACGGCGGCGAACCGCCATCGGCGCATCTGAAGCCGGAAAAGAAATCGATCCAGCTCAAGGCTGTCGGATAGCCAGTCATGATCGCGCAGACGAAGCCTTCGCCGGCAGCGGCCGCCGCGGCACCCGCCGCGCGCGAGCCGAAGGCGATCGCGATCCAGGCGGTGCGCGGCATGAACGACGTGCTGCCCGACGAGGCGGCGCTGTGGGAGCGCTTCGAAGACGCGGTGCGCGAGGTGTTCGGGCAATACAGTTATCGCAACTTGCGCGTGCCGGTGGTCGAAGCCACGCCGCTATTCGTCCGCGCGATCGGCGAAGTCACCGACGTCGTCGAGCACGAGATGTACACTTTCGAGGATCGGTTGAACGGCGAGAGTCTGACCCTGCGTCCCGAGGCGACCGCCGGCATCGTGCGGGCGGCGATCGAGCACAACCTGACCTACGAGCGGCCGCAGCGCGTCTGGACCGCCGGCCCGATGTTCCGCCACGAGCGGCCGCAAAAAGGGCGTTACCGCCAGTTCCACCAGTTCGACGTCGAGGCACTCGGGTTTGCCGGGCCCGACGTCGATGCCGAGCAGATCGTGATGCTGGCGCGGCTGTGGCGCCGCCTCGGGCTCGACGGCATCAAACTGGAAATCAATTCGATCGGTGACGCCGAAGAGCGACGCGCGCATCGCGCCGCATTGATCGCGCATTTCGAGCGTCACAGCGAGCTGTTCAACGACGACGAACAGCGCCGGCTGCACGCGAATCCGCTGCGCATACTCGACAGCAAGAACCCGGCGCTGCAATCGGCGATCGCGGCCGCGCCGAGGCTGATCGACTCGCTCGGTGATGCCGCGCGCGCGCACTTCGACGAGCTCCAGCAGCTGCTCGCCGACCACCGTATCGCATTCACGATCAACCCGCGGCTGGTGCGCGGACTCGATTACTACAACCGGACGGTGTTCGAATGGGTCACTGATCGCCTCGGCGCGCAGGGCACCGTCGCCGGCGGCGGCCGTTACGACGGCCTGTTCGAGCAGCTGGGCGGCAAGCACACGCCGGCGTGCGGCTTCGCGATCGGGAGCGAGCGCATGGTGCTGCTGCTGCAGGGAGCGGGCGTGGCGCCGGATGCGGCGCTCGATGCCTACGTCGTTCATGTCGGCGGG
>JBDTNP010000525.1:0-5597 GCA_039933695.1 Betaproteobacteria bacterium
AGATGAAGGTGGTCACCATGGGGCTGATGAGCTTCACCAACATGTATTTCATCGAATACAACCTGCTCACCGCCGCCGCGGTGATCAGCATCCTGCCGATCCTGATCATCTTCATCACGCTGCAGCGCTGGGTCGTCCAAGCCGTCGTGATGAGCGGCCTGAAGGGCTGAGTGTGTGCCGCCCATCGGGGCAAAGTGAGGCTGCGCGTTAGCGCGTTCGGCCCCGCATCGACGCCGGCTGACCGGGCAGCGCCAGCGATTTTCCGGTGTTGACGATCTGGTCGCCGTCGACGCGCAGAATGGAGATGTCGCGGTCCAGATAGTTGCCGACGTAGATGTAGTGCCCGTCGTTGCTGAAGACCAGCCCCTCGGGCAGGCCGCGCACCTCGACTTCGTTGCTGCGCGTCACTTTCTTGCCGTCGATCCTGAGCGCGACTACCTTGCCGTTGCGGTTGTAGAACCAGGCATTCTTGGCCGCATCGTTGCCGTTCAGCAATAGTGCCACCGCAAGCTTGCCGGTCGGGCTGATCGCGAAGCCCTCCGGTGAATCGCCGACGACGACCTTGTCGATCACGCGTGGCGGGTTCGCCTCGAGATCGATCACGGTCACTGTGTCGGCATGCCCGTCGGAACGGCCTCCATTGCCGTTATCGGCGGACAGCGCGAGCTTGCCGTCAGGCGCGATATCGAAGTTGTAGGGCCACAAACCGACAGGTATGTCCTGCTTCGCGTAGGTGACCTTCTCGCCGTTCACCTCAAGCAGCGCGAGCTTGTGTCCCGGAAACTTCGCGGCGATCGCGCGCTTGCCGTCCGGCGTGAACACGACGTGCGTCACCTGCTCGCCGATGACGACCGTGTCGACGAGGGTTACCTTCTTGCCGGCGATGCGCAGCACGGCGATCGAGTTGTCGGCCCGGTTGGTGAGCAGCGCGAGAGTGCCCGCGCGATTGATCGACATGCCAGAGGGCTGCTTGCCGACCGTAATGGTGTCGATCAGCGCCGGCGGATCAGTCGTAAGGTCGATCACAGAGAGCTGGTTGGCAGGCACCATCTTCCAGCCTGCACCGTCCTTCTCGGCGTCCATCGAGTTCGCGACCAGCGCGAGACTTTCATCCGGCGTAATCGCGAGATTCACCGGCGGCCCGAAGATCGAGTTCGTCAGCGGCAGGTTGACCAGGATCGCGGGCGCCAGCGGATCGGTGCCGATGTCGATGATCGACACGGTGTCCTTGCCCGGCCCGCTGAAGGCATACGCGCCGGTATCGGTGATGCCGACCTTTTCATCGTTGCCGACCACCATCAATTCGCGCTTGCCGGGAGCCGGATTCATCGTGGTGCAGCCGGCGAGCGAAATCAGGCACGCGGCAATGACAACGGTCTTAAGCGATTGAAGCGAGGCGGCCATGTTTTCTCCTGTTGTTGCGCGTGCCGGTGCGGCCCGGGTGCGGCGCGGCGAAAGTGCGTCGGTTATGCCGCGCGCTCGAGATAGCTCTGGAACACGCCGACATGGACGAGCGCAGCATCGGCCGAATGCGGCCAGAGATCCTCGCTGCGGAAGCGCACGTCGTACGTCGGCTCGTCTTGCGACTCTATGGCGTGTGCGCGGGCGTCGGGGAACGGATAGGCCGGCGACTCGCAGACGACCACGCCGGTCTTGCCGCGGATGTAGCCCGGCATCCGCACGTGGCCCGGCACGTAGTCATCCCTGACGCGAACGCGGTCGCCCGGTTGGAAATGCTCGCGCGTGGTCACATTGGTGCGTCCCGGCGCGCTCGGCGCCGCCAGCGGAAAGAGTCCCTGGGCGCGACGCTCCAGCTCCTCGCGCGTCAGGATTCCTTTCTCGACCAGCAGGGTCGCCAGGCTGGTCAGCGAACGCTCGTAATAGCTCGCCGTCAGATAGTGGCGCGGCTCCATGCGCTCGATCGCGTGGCGATACTCGTCCATGTTGAAAATGCCGCGCCGCACCGCAAAGGCATAGAGCGAATTCACCCGCACTTCCCACGCCTCGTGAAATGCCCGCGCGTCGGGCGTGTAGCGAACCGCGCCGAAGCCCTGCCTGCCTCCCAGGTCGTGCATGCCATCCATGGTTCGTCCTCCCGGTTACAGGCGCGCGACGCCGATCATAATGTCGCGCGTCACGATGCCGGCCAGCTTTTCCTCCGGCCAGCCGATGGTTTCCGGAGGCTGCGTGGGCAGCACCATGTAGCGCGTGTCCGCGCTGGTGTCCCAGACGCGGATCTCGACGTCCGGCGCCAGGTCCAGCCCCATCTCCTTCAGCACGGTGCGTGACTCGCGAACGACGCGCGCGCGGTACTCGAGATCCTTGTACCAGTCCGGCGGCAATCCGATGATCGTGAAGGCCGTGCACGAGCACTGCGTGCAGCAGATGACGTTCTGCACGGCCGGCGTATTTTCCAGAACGACGAGATGCCGGTGATGCTTAGGCATCGACAGGCCGAGCTCCGCGACGGCGGCGCGGCCATTGGCGAGAAGGCGCTGGCGGAACGCGGGGTCAACCCAGGCCCGGGCCACGACGCGGGCGCCGTTCTGCGGAACCCATTGCTCCTCGGCGAGCTGTGTCAGCTCCTCGACCGCTTCCGTCGCCTTCATGCCGCGCTCGTCGAGCGCCTGCTGGATCGCATCGACACGTCGTTCGACTGAAGCGGTACGCCGAATGACGGGATTCTGATCGGGCATGTTCATCGCTCCTCGAGGCGAAGATCTTGCTGATGATCGGCGTGCAAGACGTCAGTCGGCGCCCGCCGCGACCTGCTCCTTCGCCGCCTGCCAACGGTCGAGAATTGCGCGCGCGTCGTTGGTCGCCGGATCCATAAGGCGCGCGTGCTCCGGCGTCTTCGCGGTCAACTCGATCACGTAGCCGTTCGGATCTCGAAAATAAATCGAGCGTACGAAGCCGTGCTCCGAGATGCCGCGGGTCTCGATTCCGCGTGCCTTTCCCTTGGCCATCATCTCGTTGAGGACCGGCGGCTCGACCTCGAGGGCGATGTGCAGATCGTAGTCGTGCTGCGCTTTCCACTCAAACGGCGTGTCCGGGACCTCGAAGAACGCCAGGAACGAGCCGTCGTCAAGCCGATAGAACGTATGCAGCACCGCGGTCGTGCGGCCGGTCTTCGTCTCGCGGATCTCGAGGCTTCCGGATAGCGGCAGACCCAGGAAGCCTTCGTAGAAATTCCGCGTCTGTTCCGAGTCGCGACAACGATACGCATTGTGGTGAAGTCCTTTGATCATTGCTTTTCTCCGTTGCTGATGCCGCCGCCGGCAAAGAGTCAGAGCTGCACGAATTCCTTGCCTTTGTTGGGCGCGACCACGTATTGGTAGAACGCCTCGTTCACCTTGGGCCAGCTCTTCAGCGCCTTCATCTTGCCGAGCCAGCGGCAGATGTTCGGATACGCCGCAAACTTGCAGTCGATGACCTCCCCGCCGAGGACCATCATCGAGCCCAGATAGTCGGCGATGCTGATCTCATCGCCGCAGAGGAATGCACTTTTCGGCCCGATCAGGTTCTCGTCCAGCACCTTGAGCCAGCCCACCGCCTTGTCCTTGCCCCAGGCGACGGTTCCGGCCTGCACCTTGTCGTCGGGCCGCTTCATGAACGGAAAGATCTGCGGGTAGAGGAACCCGTAGGAAAAGTCCCGGTAGAAACCGGTGTTGAGCCAATCCATCCGCTCGTTGACTCTTGCGCGCTTGCGCAGATCCGATGGATACGCCGGAGAACGCGTTTTCTCGGCCAGATACTTGAGGATCGCCGAGCTCTCGGTCAGGCGGAAATCACCATCCTCCAGCACCGGCACCTGGTGGCTCGGATTGACCGCCGAATATTCCGGTTTGTATTGTTCGCCGCTGAACAGGTCGACGACCTGGTAATCGAGCGGAATGTTGTTTTCGGCAGCAAACAGCACGACCGGGCGGCTGGTCGTGGACACCGGATGGTAGTAGAGCTTCATGCGTTCCTCCTCGCGCGTTATTGTTAGGGCGCCAACGTGGGTGGCGGAAAGAACCCGACGGTACGCCGTTGCGCCCGGGGGATCAAGACCGCTGACCTTGTGCTGGCAGGCCTCAGCGCCATTCCGGGATCGACGGAACCGTCATTTGCTCGACCTCGGGCAGGTCGAATCCGAAATACGTTATGAGAAGCGTCCGCAATGCGGTGCGGTCTACCAGTTGCACGGGTTCGGACACGTTGCCGGAGCGGACGTTGACGTCGCGATTCATCACCGTCACACGTCCGTCCGCGGTTAGCGCGCGCATCAGCATTCGGTTGACGAATGGCGAGCTCGGGTGAGTCGCCACGTAATGGCTTCCAACCTCGAAATCCACCGGGTTGTCCTCTTCCAGCGTCGATACCCAGCAATCGGTATCTTTCCCGGCGGTCCGGGTTCGCAGAATCCAATGCGATCGGTCGCGTGCGATCCAATGCGTCTCCGGGCCGATGCGCGCTTCCACGCCATCCGCCAACGGAACAGGGATCCGAGGCGCCAGCGAGCCGAAGCCCGGATCGACAACGAATGTGCCCTCGGCTACCGTCACGGTCAGAAACATGTGTGTACGCGGCGCCGCGGTGCGGGCTGTGGCCATGACGACTCGAGCGGTGTGGCGCACCGGTTTGAATCTCATCTCCTCAAGGACGGCGCCGAACAGGGTTCCATGCTCGAAGCAATAGCCGCCTCGACGGGCGCGAACGAGTTTCTGCTGGACGCCGTCGAGATCGAGGCGTATCGGACGGCCGAGCAAAACGTCGAGGTTCTCGAACGGAATCGACGACATATGCGCGCGAAGCACTCCCGCAAGCGTCTCGTAGGTCGGACGCGTGCTATCGCCCCATTGAATCCGGTCGAAATAGGCGTCGAGGTCGAGACCGTTCTCCATGTGATCGACGATGCTTGCCGAGGCTGATGGACTTGGTGAAAGCAAGTGAGTATCTTATGCTGACCTGCAATTTTACCGGCAGATCCGCAGGCGCAGCTCGTGAAAATCGCGACCTTCAACGTCAACGGCATTACTGCGCGGCTGCCGACCCTGCTGCGCTGGCTGGACGAATCGCGCCCCGATATCGCTTGTCTGCAGGAGCTGAAGGCGCCGCAGGAGCGCTTCCCCGAGGCTGCGATACGCAATGCCGGATACGGCTTCGTCTGGCACGGCCAGAAAAGCTGGAATGGCGTCGCGATTCTCGCGCGCGGCATGGACCCCGTCGAACGGCGCCGCGTGCTACCGGGCGACCCGGAGGACCTGCACAGCCGCTACATCGAAGCCGCCGTCGGCGACATCGTCGTTGCGAGTCTCTACCTGCCCAACGGCAACCCGGCACCGGGGCCGAAGTTCGACTACAAGCTGCGATGGTTCGACCGCTTGATGCTTCACTCGGCGGAGCTGCTGGCGAGCAACGCGCCGGTCGTGCTGGCGGGCGACTACAACGTGATCCCGACCGATCTCGACGTCTATGCGCCGGAGCGCTGGGTCGACGACGCGCTGTTTCGCCCCGAGGTTCGCGAAGCTTATCGCCTGTTGGTGGCGCAGGGCTGGGTCGATGCCGTCCGAGCGTCGCATCCGGGGGAACGCGTCTACACGTTCTGGAAATAC
>JBDTNP010000526.1:0-8207 GCA_039933695.1 Betaproteobacteria bacterium
GACCGTTCGCGCGATCGCGCGCGCGCCGCGATCGACTCCACCGAATCGCTGCTGCGCGCGTACAACCGGCAATGGGGAACGCAGCGGTTGCTGCTGCGCGGCATCGCGCCACAGGTCGCTTCGCCGCTCGACGTGCAAGGCACCGACCTCGCGACGCCGCAACAGAGCGGCGCGCTGATCCTGTTCCTGGTCGCTTACTACGGGCTGTTCGCATCGTTGATGGGCAGCGTCGCGGTCGCACTCGACGCAACCGCGGGTGAGCGCGAGCGCGGCTCGCTCGAACCGCTGCTCGCGACGCCGCTTTCGACCTTGCAGCTCGCCGTCGGCAAATGGCTGGCGGTCGGCGCCTTCGATTTTTTGGTCGTATTGCTGACGCTGGCCGGGTTTTACCTGACGCTCAACTTCGCGCCGCTGCCGGCGATCGGCGTCCCGTTTCTGTTCGGCAGCCCCGAGCTCTTGCGCTTTGTGGCGATTCTGCTGCCACTGGTGATGCTGCTGCCTGCGGTGCTGCTATTCGTGGGCTTGCACGGCCGCACGCTTAAGGAGGCGCAGAGCAATGTCTCGGCGCTGGTCTTCGTCGTCAGCATGGTCCCGGTCGTGCAGCTTTTCCTGCAGAAAAAGGAACCGGGCTGGCTGCTGTGGGTGCCGGTCTCCAGCCAGTACACGCTGCTCACGCGCGCGCTGCGCGGCGATGCGATCGCGATTGCCGATTGGCTGCAGAGCGCGGCATTGCCGCTGCTGTTGACAATCGTCGCCCTGCTGGCGGCCGCGCGGCTTCTGCGCCACGAGGATGTCTTCGCCGGGCGCTGAGACGATTCGGCTCTCGGGCTGTCTTTAGCGCGAGATGCGGCGCAGCATGGCGACGACACCCGCCCAGTACGCCGCCAGTATCAGCAGCACCAGCAGCGACGGGTGGGCGCGATACCCGGTGAACGCGGCGACGAGGCTCCCAACGCGACTGCTGTCATCGAGCAAGGCCGAGGAATCCCAGAGCGGATCGACCAACGGAGGCAGAAGGTCGAACGAAATCATTTTCTCGGCGGCGCCGATCAGAAGTGCGCCGGCGAGCAGCAGCAGCAGGATTTCGCTGAAGCGGAAGAACGTGCGCCACGACACGATCCTGCCGCCCTGCTGCAACACCCAGAACGTCGCCAGCGCGGCGCCCACGCCGAGCACCAGGATCCCGATAAAGCGCCAGAAGCTCGCATACTGCGTGCCCAGGCCGTAGAGGAACACGACGGCTTCGGCGCTTTCGCGCCCGACCGCCAGCGCGACGACGACCAAGAGGCCCCACCAGTTCGCCGCCGATGCGTTTTTCTGCATGTCGTGCTCGAGCTCGCGCTTGAACGTCCGCCCATGCCGGCGCATCCAGAAGACCATCTGCACGATCAGCCCGGCCGCGATCAGCATCATCGCGGTCTGGAAGTACTCGAGGCCCTGGTCGGACAAGGTCCGGGCGATGCCCAGCATCAGCGCGGCGAGCGCCAGCGCCAGCGCGACTCCAGCGCCCACCCCCGCCCAGAGATAGCGCATGCCGCGCTTGACGTCCGGATGCTTGCGCAGCCACGCGTAAAGGATTCCGACGACCAGCATCGCCTCGGCCGATTCGCGCCAGATGATAAAAAGGGCATTACCCATGATCGTTGCGCGGCACCGCGCCGTCAGTCGGCCTGCATCGGTATCGAGCGCATATGGTAACGCGAATCGTTCTCATTTTGAAGCCCGCGGCCAGGGCGCGCTTGCGTGTCGGTTTGCTATCCTTTGGTCGGACTCCGACAGGGCCACTGCGGCGCGCTTATTTCGCCGCCGGTTGACGCCTCCACTCCCTCGCGCAGCATCGTTGGACCAGGCTGACCCCCGCCGTAGTAATCTCTTTCATGGCTCCCCTGGTCGATCCGATGGATCGACCGAATCAAGATGGACAGAGGATAAGATCATGTTCGATAGGGATCGTTTCATCGAGGATTGTATGAATGCTGTCGCCGAGGGTCAGGCGGCGATTCGCGAGCTCGTGGCAGCAGCGGTTTCCGATAGCGTGGGAGTGATGTCTGAGCTCGGCGAGCCGAAGCACGCAGGTATCACGCCGATATATAGATCGCCTGATCTGACCATCATCAACTTCGTCTGGGCCCCGTGCATGAGTCTCATGCCCCACAATCACCAGATGTTTTCAGTTGTCGGCATATATTCCGGCAGAGAAGACAACGTCTTTTGGCGAAGAACGGCAACGGCGATCGAGGCGGCAGGCGCCAAATCCTTGGGAGTCGCAGACGTAGCGACACTCGGTCGCGACATAATCCATTCCGTACTTAATCCGATCGGCAAAATGACGTGCGCGCTCCATGTCTATGGTGGAGACTTTTTTGAACCGCATGAACCTAGAAGCGGATGGAATCACGAAACATTGATCGAAGGGCCATGGGATATAGTCAAGGTAAAGTCTCTGTTTCAAGAGGCGGAAGCGCGGTTCAATACGCAAACAAACCGAGCTGACCATTAGAGCCTGTTCAGGCCCTAGGTTGGCCGACGCGAAATTCCTGCGCTCTTTTCGCTCGGCGGACCCGTTCGTCTCCCGCCCCGCATGTGATTGCCAAGCGGCGGCGAATGACGCTCGGAGATAAATCCCCTCAGCCGAACTGGCGCAGCAATGCCAGCGGCGGCTGGCGCAACGTGCGTCGCGTGCCAAGCCAGCCGGCTGCGGCCACGCCGAGCGCCCCGCCGACGATGCCGATCGCCCATAACCAGGGGTTCCAGCCGAAAGGAATGTGGAATACGCGGTCGGCCAGCACATAGGCGGTCGCCGTCGCCCCGCCCGATGCGACCAGCCCCGCCAAGGTTCCCAGCGCCAGAAATTCGGCCAGTTGCGCCGCCGTCAGCTGCCGCCGGCTTGCGCCTAGCGTGCGCAGCACGGCCGCGTCGTACAGGCGCTCGTCCTGTGTGGCCGCGATTGCCGCTTCGAGCACCAGCACGCCGCCGGCCAGCGTGAACAGAAACACGAATTCGACGGCGCGCGCGACCTGCTCGACGATGGCGCCGACCTGATGCAGCAGCTCGCCGACATCGATCGCGAGCACATTCGGATACTGCGCCAGCAGTCCGTTGAGCCACGCGGGATTGTCCGGCGCGCGCGTGGCGGCGATGTAGGTCGTCGGCAGATTGTCGAGCATGCCCGGCGGGTAGAGCGCGAAAAAGTTGACCCGGAAGCTATCCCAGTCGACCTTGCGCAGGTTCGCCACGCGTGCGCTGATCCGCGTGCCGACGATGTCGTAGGTCAGCACATCGCCGAGCTTGACACCCAGCGTTTCGGCAATGCCGTCCTCGAGCGACATGACGCCGGTCTCGCCGGGTTTCCACCATTGTCCGGCGACGACGCGATTGTTGCGCGGCAGCTCTTTCATCCACGACAGGTTGAATTCGCGCTCGGCGAGCCGGCGTGCGCGCGCGTCGGTCAGGCGCGTCGAATCGACGGGCACGTCGTTGACCGCGACCAGACGGCCACGCACCATCGGATAAAGCGGAACGTCGGATTTGAGCTCGCGCTCGAGCAGCGCGTGCAGGCCTTCGATCTGGTCGGGCAGGATGTTGATCAGGAATACGTTCGGCGCGTCGGGCGGCAGGCTCGCGCGCCAGTTGCGCAGCAAGTCGCCGCGGACCAGCGTCAGCAGCAAGAGCGCCATCAGCCCGAGCCCGAGCGCGCCGATCTGCAGGCTCGACGCGAGCGGCCGACGGCGCAGATTCGCCAGACCGTAGCGCCAGCTGTAACCGCGCTGCGGCAGCAGGCGCAATAGCGCGATCAGCGCCCAGGCGATTGCGCCGGCAACTGCGAGCAGCCCGGCCGTGCCGCCTATCATGATCGCCCCGATCGTCGCGTCCTGCGCCTGCCAGCCGATCAGCAGCGCGATCGTCGCCGCGCCCAGCGCATACGCGAGCCAGCCGCCGGCGCGCGGCAGTCCCAGGTCGCGCCGAAGCACGCGCAGCGGCGGGACACGCGACAGCGCGAACAGCGGCGGCAGCGCGAAGCCGAACAGCACAGCGATCCCGCTCGCCGCCGCCGCGAACGCAGGCCACGCGCCCGGCGCCGGCAGGTCCGCGCTGACGATGCCGCCCAAGAGAACGATCAGCAGCTGCTGGCCGCCCAGCGCCAGCGCGCAGCCGACAATGCTGGCGCCGACGCCCACAACGAAAAATTGCAACGCGAACAGCGACAGGATCTGCCGTTGCGGCGCACCGAGGCAGCGCATCATCGCGGCAGCGTCCAGATGACGGCGCAGATAACGCGATGCGGCAAGCGCGATGGCTACCGCGGCGAGCATGACCGCGACCAGTGCCGCGAGGCCCAGGAATTGTTCGGCGCGCTCGAGCGTCTGCCGCACTTCGGGCCGCAAGTCGCGGATCGATTCCAGCCGCTGCCCGCGGTCGAGGTGCGTCTGCGCCCAGTCGCGGAACGCGTTGACCGCGTCGCCTGCGACCAGCAGCCGGTACGAGGCGCGATTTCCCGGCTGCAACAGCCGCGTCGCCGCGACGTCGTCGAGGTTCATCATCAGGCGGGGGCCGAGCGCGAGCAGCCCGCTGGTGACCTCGGGGTCCTGCTGCACGATGGCGCCGACGGTCAATGTCGACTCGCCGACGGCGAGCTTCGAGCCTTGCTGCACGCCCAGGCGCGTCGCGAGCCGGCTGTCGATCCAGACTTCGCCCCGCGGCGGCACGCCCGGCGCGACTTTTCCCGCTGCGTTCGCCGGGTCGACCAGCAGGATCGCGCCGCGCAGCGGATAGCCGGTGGTGACCGCCTTGACATCGGCCAGCACCGCGGCGCCCGCGCCTCCCGCCGCTTGCACCATGCTGTTGAACTTGATCGCGGGTACGGCGGCGAGCCCGCGCGACCGCGCCTCGCGCATGAAGGAATCCGGCAGCGGACGGTCGCCGGAGAGCAACAGATCGGCGCCGAGCAGCAGATTCGCCTGCCGCGTCAGCGCACCCTTGACCCTATCGGTGAAAAAACCGACAGTGCCCACACTCGCCACCGCGAGGACCAGCGCGGCGATCAGGACGCGCAGCTCGCCGGCGCGCCAATCGCGCGACAGGAGCCGCCAGGCCAGTCGCACGGTGTCGGGCATCTTCATGCGTGCGCCGCTCCGCCGGGACTGCTTCGTACGTCGCTGACCAGGCGCCCGGTCGCAAGCGACAGCCGCCGGGCGCAGCGCGCGGCGAGCGTGACTTCGTGCGTGACCAGCAGCAAGGTCGTGCTCCGCTCGCGATTCAAGCGGAACATCAGCTCGGCGACTTCGGTGCCGGTCGCGCCGTCGAGGTTGCCGGTCGGCTCGTCGGCCATCAGCACCTGCGGCTCGCCGGAAAACGCGCGCGCGATCGCCACGCGCTGCTGCTCGCCGCCCGACAGCTGCTTCGGATAATGCGTGACTCGGGCAGCCAGCCCGACGCGGGCGAGCCACTCGCGCGCCCGCGCGCCGGCGTCGCTCGCGCCGGCGAGTTCGAGCGGGAGCATGACATTTTCCAGCGCTGTGAGCGCGGGCAGCAACTGGAACGACTGGAAGACGAAACCGACCCAGCGCTGGCGTAGCGCGGCGCGAGCGTCTTCGGACAGGCCGTTCAGCGCGGTGTTGCCGAGCCACACTTCGCCGGTCGTCGGCCGGTCGAGCCCGGCGAGCAATCCCAGCAGCGTCGTCTTGCCCGAGCCCGATGCGCCGACGATCGCGACGATCTCGCCGGCGGCGATGTCGAAGCTCACGTCGTCCAGGATCCTGAGCGGCGCCTCGCCGCTGATCACTTGCTTCGACAGCCCGACGGCGCGAATGACCAGATCAGCCATCGGCCTGGTTCATCCACTCCGGCGGCGCGCGCTCTTTCGACGCTTCGATCTCGAATGCGGAAGTCGGGCGAGGGCAGCTGATGCGCGTCGGATTCATCGGTCGTCGCCGGCATTCTACCTTGCTGCCGAAGCCTCCCCTTTGGCGCGGCCGGCGGCCCGGCCCTACAATGCGTCGTGCCTCCCCGTTTTCGCTCGATGTTCCTGCGTGGGCTCGCCATCTTCGTATGCTGGACGCTGCTCGGCGCAGCCCTGCCCGCGTCGGGAGAGCGCGCGCCCCCGGTGATCCTGCTGGTCGGCGACAGCGTCTCGGCAGGTTACGGATTGCCGGCCGGCGCCGGCTGGGCAAGCTTGCTTCAGCAACGGCTCGACGCGCGGCATCTCTCCTATCGCGTCGTCAACGCGAGCATCAGCGGCGACACCACCGCCGGCGGCCGCGCGCGGCTCGGCGCGCTGCTGGCGCAGCATCGTCCGGCGATCACGATCATCGAGCTCGGCGGCAACGACGGATTGCGCGGCGGCAACCTTGACGCGATGCGAGCGAATCTCGATGCGATGACCTCGGCGGCGCAAAGCGCCGGCTCGCGCGTGCTGCTGATCGGTATCCGCGTCCCCCCGAATTACGGTGCGGCCTACGGCGAGCGCTTCGCCGCCACCTACGCGGAGGTCGCTCGGGAGCGCAAGATCGCGCTGGTGCCGTTCCTGTTCGAGGGATTCGCGGAAAACGATGCGATGTTCCAGCCCGATCGCATCCATCCGCTGGCGGCCGCGCAGGCGAAGATGCTGGACAATGTCTGGCCCTCGCTCGCGCCGTTGCTATCAGCGGCCAAAGCCGCATGACGGACGCCGCCGCATGACCGCCGTGCTCTACCCGGGAAGCCGGGTCGGCGTCGATGCCATCGCGGAGCACCCGGACCGCATCGACGTCCGCAGCCCTGCCGAATTCGCCGACGATCATATTCCGGGCGCGCGCAATCATCCAGTGCTCGGCGACGACGAGCGTGCCCGGATCGGCATTATGCACGCCGCCTCGCCGTTCGAAGCGCGGAGGCTCGGCGCGGCGCTGGTCGCGCGCAACATCGCGGAAATGCTCGAGACCGCGTTCGCCGAACGGCCGCGCGGGTGGAAGCCGCTGGTGTACTGCTGGCGCGGCGGCCAGCGCAGCCGTGCCGTGGCGCATGTGCTGAACGAGGTCGGATGGCGCGCCGTACAGCTCGACGGCGGTTATCGCGCCTATCGCCGCCACGTCGTTGCGCGGCTCGGGATCGAGCCGGCACGTTACCGATTCCGGGTGTTGTGCGCTTTGACTGGCTCGGGAAAAAGCCAGCTGCTCGGCGCGCTGGCCGATGCAGGCGCGCAAACGCTCGATCTCGAGCGCATTGCGCAACATCGCGGCTCGCTGCTGGGCCAGGTGCCGGGGGCGTCCCAGCCCTCGCAGAAGAAGTTCGAAACCGATCTCCTCGCCGCGCTTGCCGGCCTCGACCCGCGCCGCCCGGTCTACGTCGAATCCGAGAGCAGGCGGATCGGCTCTATCCAGCTGCCCGACGCGTTGCTCGAGCGCATGCACGACGGCGCGACGATCACCGTCCGCACGCCGCTGCCGCAGCGCATCGCTCTGCTCAAATCCGAATACGGTCACTTCCTGCGAGATCCGGCGCTGCTGCTCGAACGTTTGCGCCCGCTGGTGCCGTTGCATGGCAAGGCGGCCTTCGCTCGATGGGAAACGCTGGCCACGGGAGGCGACTGGGATGCGCTGATCGGCGAGCTGCTCAAGGCTCATTACGATCCACTGTACGGACGCTCGATGGCCCGGCATTTCCCGGCCGCGGGTCCGAGCGCCGTGTTCGGCTTGCGCGACCCGTCGGCGGCCGGATTCGCCGCACTCGCCACCGACGTGCTTGCCGCAAGCGACGACTCCCGGACGTCGCTGCTGGAGCCACGATGAACGACTACCGATTCCGAATTCTGAACGTGTTCGCCCGCGAAGACGTCTTCAGCGGCAATCCGCTCGCCGTGTTCGAAGACGGCGCAGATCTCGACGAGACGACGATGCAGGCGCTGGCGCTGCAGTTCAATCTCTCCGAGACCACGTTCATCCTGCCATCGACCGCCGCAACCGCGCGGGTTCGCATCTTCACCCCGTCGTTCGAAATGCCGTTCGCCGGGCATCCGACGCTCGGCACCGCGCATGTCGTGCGCGACACCTTGCGCTGCGGCGATTCGCTGAGCCTGGAAATGCGCGCCGGCATCGTGCCCCTCACCGCGAGCGGCGATCGCTGGACGCTGGAAGCCAAACCGCCACGAACCCGCGACGTCGCTGCGCCGCGCGATGCACTGGCCGCGATGCTGGGCCTGTCTGCCGCCGACCTCGGCACGACGCCGATGT
>JBDTNP010000527.1:0-2294 GCA_039933695.1 Betaproteobacteria bacterium
CTGGCCAAGGCGAGCCTCGAGGCCAACGTGCGCTATCTCGCGCAATGCCTGGGTCCGGAAGGCGTCCGCGTCAACGCGATATCGGCCGGGCCGATCAAGACGCTCGCCGCGGCCGGCATCGGCGGCTTTTCGAGCATTCTCCATTTCGTCGCGAAGACCGCGCCGCTGCGGCGCAATGTCACGATCGAGGAAGTGGGCAATGTGGCGGCGTTTCTGCTGTCCGATCTGGCCAGCGCGGTCACCGGCGAGATCACCTACGTCGACTGCGGATTTTCGACCGTCGCTCCCGGCATGGGCGAGGAGTGATCGCGATTCGCGAGCGCGCCCGCCTGGCGGCGACGTTTGGTCGCGCCGCGGCTGATCCGCGCTGCCGGTGAACGCGCAGTCCGCACGCGAATCTGCTGCGAGCGCGGCCCCGCCGCGTCTGAAGGACCGCTACGACGCGGTGATTATCGGCGGCGGTCACAACGGCCTCGTCTGCGCCTGCTATCTGGCCGGCGCCGGATTAAAAGTCGCGGTGTTCGAGCGGCGCGGCGTCGTCGGCGGCGCCGCGGTGACCGAGGAATTCCATCCCGGCTTCCGCAACTCGACGGCGAGCTATACGGTCAGCCTGCTGCATCCGAAGGTGATCCACGAGTTGTGCCTGAAGGAGCATGGGCTCAAGATCATCGAGCGGCCGATGGCGAATTTTTTGCCGCTGCCGGGCGGCGAATATCTGAAGGTCGGCGGCGCGACCATTGACGGGCGCGGCGGGACGCAGGGCGAAGTAGCGCGGTTTTCGCACAAGGACGCAGCAGCGCTGCCGGCGTACTGCGCGATGCTCGAGCGCGTGGCCGATGTGCTGCGCGCACTGCTGCTGGAAACGCCGCCGAACGTCGGCGGCGGCGCGCACGAGTTGTTTCAGGCGTGGAAGGTCGGCGGCAGGCTCAAGCGCCTGCCGATGGCGGCACGGCGCGACGTCCTCGACCTCTTCACCAAGAGCGCGGGCGACATTCTCGACCGCTGGTTCGAATCCGATCCGATCAAGGCGGCGCTGGGCTTCGACGCCGTCGTCGGCAACTTCGCTAGCCCGTACACGCCGGGTTCGGCGTATGTGCTTCTGCACCACGTCTTCGGCGAGGTCAACGGCAAGCGCGGGCAGTGGGGTCACGCGCTGGGCGGCATGGGCGCGATCACGCAGGCGATGGCGCGCGAGGCGCTCGAACGCGGCGTCGAAATTTTTACCGACGAGGCCGTGGCTCGCGTGCTGACCAGGGATGGCAGCGCGGTCGGCATCGTGCTGACTGACGGGAGCGAGATCGCCGCGCCACGGGTCGTCGCCAACGTCAATCCGAAGCTCCTCTACCTCCACCTGATCGATGCCGCGGTGCTCGACGGCGACTTCCGGCAGCGGATCGAGAATTACCGCTGCGCCTCCGCGACGTTTCGCATCAACGTCGCGCTCGACGCCGCTCCCGACTTCGCCTGCCTGCCCGGCGACGGCGATCACCTGCGCGCGGGCATCGTCATCGCGCCGTCGCTCGCGTACATGGAGCGCGCGTATTTCGATGCGCGCCTGCACGGCTGGTCGCGCGAGCCCATCGTCGAGCTGCTGATTCCTTCGCTCGTCGATCGCACCCTCGCGCCGCCGGGCAAGCATGTCGCGAGCCTCTTCTGCCAGCATGCGAATCCGCTGTTGCCGGACGGCCGCTCATGGGACGCCGTGAGGGACGAGGTCGCCGACCTGATGATTGCGACGGTAAATCGCCACGCGCCGAATTTCGCCGCCAGCGTCATCGGTCGCCGCGTGCTGTCGCCGCTCGATCTCGAGCGCGAGTTCGGCTTGATCGGCGGCGACATCTTCCACGGCGCGCTTTCGCTCGACCAGCTGTTTTCGGCGCGGCCGGTGCTCGGCAACGGGCACTACCGCGGGCCGCTGAAAGGCTTGTACATGTGCGGTGCCGGCACGCATCCCGGAGGGGGCGTCACCGGCGTGCCCGGGCACAACGCCGCGCGCGAGATTGTGCGCGATCTGCGCCGGCGGCGTCCCGCCTGAATCGACGCGATCCGGAACGCGAAAAAGGCGACGCCCCGGGAAAGCCGCGGGGCGTCAGAGTTGCTGCGCGATAGAAGTCGAAGTCAGCCGATAAGCCGGGTTCTGTTACGGGACGCGCCGAAACGCGTCCTATGGCCGTCATTCGTCTAGGCGCCGCGTTGCCGCGGCGCTCGAGCCACCTACCCGCGGACTCGGCGAGCAGCGTCGTCGTCCGCTTACTTGGTGTTGCTCCGGATGGAGGTTGCCGCGTTTCACCCGC
>JBDTNP010000528.1:0-1783 GCA_039933695.1 Betaproteobacteria bacterium
GAGGACCACTATGACCCCAGCCCAGATTATCACCAAACTCGCCGCCGCACTCGGAATGAGCGTCGGTCTGATCGCAGCCGGAGCAGCCTACGCCGCCGATACATCGAACATGACAGTGCAAGCCACCGTCGTCGGCAGCTGCAAGTTCAACAGCACGCCGACACTGGACTTCGGCAACCTCGATCCGGCCAATGCCACCAACGGTTCGGGCAGCTCGACGATCAGCTTCTGGTGCACGAAGGGCTCGAGCTACACGGTGACCGCGGGCAACGGCAACAACTACGATGCCGGCAATACGACTCGCCAGATGAAGGGCCCGGGTGCTCTCGACCTGATCCCGTACTCGCTGACCCTGCCCGCCGCCGCTACCGGCACGGGTGCCGGCAAGTCGACAGCCATCACTTTCGCGGTTGCCGGTTCGGTGCTGAACGCGAATTACATCAACGCCACGGTAGGTAGCTATACCGACACGGTGCAAATGGCCGTCAATCCGTGACCGGGCGAAAGCCTTGCAACAGCGAAGCCGCCGGAGCGATCCGGCGGTTCGTTTTTTGTGGCTCCGCTAGCGCGCCCTGCGTAGACTTCACCCCATGATGCGCCTGGTCCTCGCGTGCCTGTTGCTGACCGCCGCGGCACCCGCCTTGGCCGGGCGGTTCAGCGTGGCGCCGATCCGCGTCGATTTCGGAGCGGGTCTGCGCATCGGCGCCGTCACCGTGACCAGCGAGGACGACCATCCGCTGGTGTTCAAGAACAGCCCATCGCTCTGGACGCAAAACGCCGACGGCGGTGACGTCTATACGCCGACCAGCGACCTGGTGGTGACGCCGCCGCTGCTGCGAGTCGAGACAGGCGAGCCGCGCATCGTGCGTATCGGCACCTTGCGCGACCCGGACGATGTCGAGCGCAGCTACCGCGTTTTCCTGGAAGAGCAGGCGCCGGCCAACCCCGAAGGAGGGGGTGCCACCATCGCCGTGGTCATCAAGTTCGGCGTCCCGGTGTTCGTCGCGCCGCGGTCGGAGCGCGTCGCGGGCAGCGCCGAGATCGTCGAACGCAAGCCCGCCCGGATCACCCTGCAAGTCAAGAATATCGGCAACGTGCATTTCAACGTCGAGACGATCACCGCCAACGGCGTCGCCTTGAAGGACGTCTCGTCCTGGTATCTGCTGCCGGGAACGACGCGCCGCTACGACCTGGCGATCCCGCCGGACGCCTGCACCGGCCCCGCGCTCGACCTTCGCATTCAAGCCACGCGCACTGTCCTGTCGGCGAGCGCCGCGGCGAGCGATGTGTGCCAGCACTGATGCCGTGGCGCACCCCATTCGACATTGCTGGCGCGGCATTCTGGCCGCCGCGCTGGCCGCGATTGCGATCACCGCGAGTGCCGATCCGGTACCGATGATCATGACCTTCACCGTCAACGGGCAGGGGCGCGGCGATCATTTCGTCATGAAGGACGGCGGTCGCTGGCTGATCGCCGATACCGAGCTGCGTCAGCTCGGATTGCAGGAAGCCGCCGGCGACGCCGTCACCATCGAGGGCAGGAGTTACCGCGTGCTGGGCTTGCTCAAGCAGGTGACCGTCGTCATCGATGAAGCGGCAGGCCGGATCGACCTGGTCGCCGATCCGGCGGTATTCGGGCAGCAGCGCCTCGACCTCACGCCGGCGCCGCGACTGATGCCCACCTACGACACCAGCGCTTTTTTCAATTACCAGCTCAACTGGGCCGGCGCCGAACACCAGCGCAGCAGCTACGGAATCAACACCGAGCTCGCCGTCCGCTATG
>JBDTNP010000529.1:0-3681 GCA_039933695.1 Betaproteobacteria bacterium
TTCTTGGCGACGATGGTGATGCCGCGCTCGCGCTCGATATCGTTGCTGTCCATCATTCGCTCGGCGACGTGCTGGTAGGCGGCAAACGTCCCCGCCTGGACGAGCAGCTTGTCGACCAGCGTGGTCTTCCCGTGGTCGACGTGGGCGATGATCGCGATGTTGCGCAGCTTTCTGCGCGGCGTGGGGTTACTCATCGTGCAATGCGGGCCATGGTGCGGTGCGGAAGCGAAACGATCCATTGTAGCCGATCGGCCGTCCCGGCGCGAGAAAATAGTTGCAAAATCCGGCATTTAGAGGTACTATTCAATAATTCGGCGGCCGTTCCGGTCACCGCCGATCCCTTAAGGCGGGGCGGCTTCCTTGGCCGCAAACCCGCTGTCCCGATGTCATTTTTCGCTGCCTGGACCGGAACTCGCGAAGCGAGAGGCCGCGCCAGGAGCACCATTGAATGAGTAGCACTACCCCGCAGAGCTTTGCCGAGCTCGGCTTGCGGCCGGAGATCCTCCGCGCCGTCGCCGAAGCCGGATATACGACCCCGACGCCGATCCAGCTGCAGGCAATACCGCTGATACTCGAAGGTCTCGACGTCATGGGCGGCGCCCAGACAGGCACTGGCAAGACGGCGGGCTTCGCCCTCCCGATCCTGCAAAAGCTGCTGCCGCTGGCCAACACCAGCCCTTCGCCGGCGCGGCACCCGGTGCGCGCCTTGATCCTGACGCCGACCCGCGAGCTGGCGATCCAGGTCGAGGAGGCGATCGCGACCTACGGAAAATATACGGGACTGCGCTCGACGGTCGTCTACGGCGGCGTGGACATCCGACAGCAGCTTCCGACCGTCCGTGGGGGCGTCGAGATCCTGGTCGCCACGCCGGGGCGACTGCTCGATCACATCGAGCAGAAATCGGTTTACCTCGGGCAGGTCGAGATCTTCGTGCTCGACGAGGCCGACCGCATGCTCGACATGGGCTTCATTCCCGACATCAAGCGCATCATGGCGCTGCTGCCGGCAACTGCGAAGCGCCAGAACCTGCTTTTCTCGGCGACGTTCTCGAATGAGATCAAGAAGCTCGCCGATCAGCTGCTCAACGCGCCGCGTCTGATCGAGGTCGCGCGCCGCAACACCACCGCCGAGACCGTTTCCCAGAGCGTCTACAAGGTATCGGCCGAGCGCAAGCGGGCGTTGCTGGCGCATATCGTCACCTCGCGCGATCTGTGGCAGGTGCTCTGCTTCGTGCGCACCAAGCACGGCGCATCGCGCCTCGCGCGACAGCTCGAAAAGGACGGCCTGAAGACGACGGCGATCCACGGCGACAAGAGTCAGCCGGCGCGTCTGGAAGCGCTCGACGATTTCAAGGCGGCCAAGGTACAGGTGATGGTCGCGACCGACGTCGCCGCGCGCGGGCTGGACATCGACGACCTGCCTCTGGTCATCAATTACGAACTGCCGTACGTCCCCGAGGATTACATCCACCGCATCGGCCGCACCGGCCGCGCCGGGGCGAGCGGCGAAGCGATCTCATTCTGCTCGCCGGATGAGGAAAGACTGCTGATTGAAATCGAGCGGATGCTCAAGCGTGCGATTCCGGTCGCCGCTGCTGGTGGCATCCCGGCCGAGCGCGCACCGGCGCACGCGGGTCGTGAAGCGCGCGTTTCGCGCGAGCCGCGGGCCGTGCGCGAACCGCGCCAGTCCCGCGAGGCCCGGCCGGCGAAGCCGCCGCGCGAGCGCGCCGCGGCGACGCCGCCGCCACGGCGCGACCACGCCGTCGACGACACCCGCAATCCCGACCAGCCGCCGATCGAGCGTCCGGCAGTGAGGCAGAACGGCTCCGGCACGCTGGCGCCGTCGTCGCATGCGCGCCCGGCACTCCGCAAATCGCATCCGATTCCGGCGCTGCTGATGAAACGCACCGCCGGCGAGCCGGAAAAGGTCTAGCGCCGGTCTTCGTGCGCTTTGGGTCGGTCGCGGCTGCCGATCAGGCCCAGGCGCACGTACACCGGTCGCGCCGCAGCCCGAAGCCCGGGCAGCGCGCGCCAGAAAAACAGCAGCGCGGCCAGGCTGAGGACCGCGTCGAGCGAGAACGCGACGTCCTCGCCAGCGTAGCGCGCGATCGCTCCGCCCATCAGGTTGCCGAACGGCAGCGCGCCCAGAAACGCCATCGTATAAAGGCTCATCACGCGGCCGCGCTTGTCGTCGTCGACCAGCGTCTGCACCAGCGTCTGTATCGATGCCTGCGCGGCGATCAGTCCGGCGCCGAGCACGATCAGTAATGGCAGCGCGAGCGCGAAGCTCGACGCGTGCGCGAACGCTAGCATCGCCAGCGACGCACAGGCGCCGGCGATCAGGATCACGCGGTCGAGGCCGCGCGTCGTACGCCGGCTTGCCAGATAGAGCGCCGAAAGCAGCGCCCCGGTGCCAGCCGACGACAGCAGGATGCCCAGCGTGCGCGCACCGCCGCCGAACACATCCTTGGCGAATACCGGCATCAAGGTCGAATACGTGCCTATCGTGCCGCTGATCGCCGCGATCAGCAGCAGTCCGGCGCGGATCGGCGCGAATCCGAACGCACTGCGCACGCCCTCGAGCCAGCTGTGCAGCCACCCGCGCGACGGGGGCGGCGCCGCGGCCGGCCAGCGCATCATCGCCAACGCGACCAGCACCGCGCCGAACGACAGGGCGTTCAGGCCAAAGCAGAGCGCCTCGCCGACCGCCGCGATCAGCACGCCGGCCAGGGCCGGGCCGACGACGCGCGCGCAATTGATCAGCAGCGAATTCAGCGCGATCGCGTTTGGCAATTCGCTGCGGTGTTCGACCAGCCGCGCGATCATCGCGTGCCGCAGCGGAATGTCGAACGCCGAAGCGCAGCCCAGCACCAGCGCCAGCGCGGCCACGTGCCAGACGGCGACGACACCCGTCGCAGCGAGCACGGCCAGGGTCGCGGCCTGCGCCAGCATCACCGACTGCGTGATCAGAAGTGCGCGACGGCGATCGACCCGATCGGCAAGGACACCCGCGACCGGCGCGATGAAGAGCACGGCGATGTACTGGCAGAACGTGACGAAGCCCAGAAGCAGCGCCGAGCCCGACAGCCGGTAGGTGAGCCAGGACATCGCCACCTGTTGCAGCCAGGTACCGATCAGCGACAGGCCCTGGCCGAAAAAGAACAAGCGGTAGTTGCGGTGCGAGAGCGCGCGAAAGGTTTGCAGCTGGGGCATCGAGGAAGCCGAAAGTTTCGCGGCGTGTGCAGCGCAGCCCGCCGCATGTTGCCGGCGGCCGCGGTGGCAGCCGATTCAGGCGCTCAGGCGCTCGAGCTGGGTGCGCAGTTTCTCCAGCGTGGATTCGAGACCGGCGAGACGCGCCCGTTCCTGCGCAACGACGGCGGCCGGCGCGCGGTCGGCGAAGCCGGCGTTGGCGAGCTTCGGCTTGAGCCGCGCGATTTCGCCCTCATGCCTGACGATGTCCTTGCCGATGCGTTCGCGCTCGGCGGCAGGGTCGATCTTGATGTCGAGCATCACGCGCAACCGATCGACGATCTGGACCGGCAAATCGGATCGCGGAAACTCGGTGACGATGCGCGCATCGGACAGCTTCGCCAGCGCCTTCAGATAGTCCAGCAATGCGCCCGCCCCCACGCCGGCGACATCTCCGGCGATCAGCGCCGCCACCCGGGCGGCCGGAGAAAC
>JBDTNP010000530.1:0-1555 GCA_039933695.1 Betaproteobacteria bacterium
GCATCCATCGGGTCGCCGTACTTGATGGCCCGGGTCTTCTCCAGCAGGAGCTCGACAAACCGGTCGGCGACCGACTGCTGGACGAGCATGCGCTTGATCGCCGTGCAGCGCTGGCCCGAGTTCTTGTACGAGCCGGCGGCAGCCAGCGTCGCGGCCTCGTCGACGTCGGCGTCTTCCATGACGATCAGCGGATCGTTGCCGCCGAGCTCCAGCACCTGGCGTTTGTAGACGGCCTTGGCGGCGATGTATTTGCCGACCGCGATGCCGCCGGTGAAGGTCACCAGATCGACGTCGGGATGGGTCAGCATTTCGTCGGCGATCTCCTTCGGGTCGCCGGTCACCACCGAGAACATCGGCGGCGGCAGGCCGGCTTCGTACAGGATGTCGGCGAGCACGAGGGCGGAAAGCGGCGTCTTCTCGGTGGGCTTCAGCACCATGCGATTGTTGGTGGCAATCGACGGGGCGACCTTGTGGGCGACCTGGTTCAGCGGATGGTTGAACGGCGTGATCGCCGAGATCACGCCCTGCAGCGGCTCGCGCAGCGTGTAGACCTTGCGCCGCTTGCCGTGCGGCGTAAGGTCGCAGGAGAAGATCTGGCCATCGTCGGACAGCGCCGCATTGCCGGCGAACACGAAAACGTCGCAGGCGCGGCCCACCTCGTAGAGCGAGTCCTTCTTGCAGATGCCGCACTCGGCGGTGATCAAGTCGGACAGCTCGTCGCCGCGGCCGCGAATGATCTCGGCGGCGCGATTCAGGATGCGCGAGCGCTCGAACCGCGTCAGCGTCGGCCGGTAGGCGCGCGCGATCGCGAAGGCCCGGCGTATGTCGTCGACGCTGGCCTTGGGCACGGTGCCGACGACCGCCCCGGTGTACGGATTGCGCACCTCGATGACCCGGTCACCGCCAACCAGATCGCCGGCGATACGCATCGATTCGTGACGGATGTCGCGGGCGTTCATGATGCGGCGTGCGATCAGTTCAAGTGGTTGAGTGCGAGGTCGAACACGTCGAAATTGCGCAGCCGCCGCGCGGGATCGACGTCGCGCAAGACGCGGTTGAACAGCAGCGGAACGCGTTGCTCGGAAATGCCGCCGTGCGAGCGCAGCGGCGCGTCCAGGCCGGACAGATCGTGCCGCGCCGGCGTCGTGCCGAGCACGCAAAGCCGCTCCGAAGTGATCACGATGTCGCCGAGGCGATCGGGCGGCAGTTCGAACCGCGCCGCCGCCGCGGCACGCGAGAGCACGGTCTCGATGCCCGGAACCGCGGCTAGGCGCGTGCAGAGGTCGGCGACGTCGGCGCCGGCGGGGAGATAACAGGTTGCGAACGAGCCCAGCGAGCCGTGATGCGCGACATACGGATCGGTGATCGGCAGGATGACGCGCGCTGCTCCCGCGCCGAGCGTGCGATCGAACCAGTCCTGCAGAAAGATGATCTGCGGCTTTCCGCCGGCGTCGGTCTTGGCGTTCATGCCATGGTCGGCGGTCAGCGCGATCGTCGCGCCCAGCGAGTCGAGCTGTGCCAGATAATTGTTCATCATCCCGTAGAACGCATTGGC
>JBDTNP010000531.1:0-5930 GCA_039933695.1 Betaproteobacteria bacterium
GCTCGCACCCCACTCGCTTCGCGAGCGGGACCTGGCTCGCTGCTCACAGCGCCACGTGCCTCCCGCCGTCGACGTTGATCGTCTCGCCGGTGACGTAGGTCGCCTCGAACAACAGGAAGTGCACCGCCTTGGCGATGTCGTCGGGCGTGCCCTCGCGCTTGAGCGGCGTGTTCGAAATGATCCGCTGCCGCGACAACTCGTCGAACGACTCGTCGTCGGGCCACAGGATCGGGCCGGGCGCGACGGCATTGACCCGCACTTCGGGCGCCAGCTCGCGCGCCAGTGAGCGCGTCAGTCCGACCAGCCCGGCCTTGGCGACGCTGTAGACGACGTAGTTCTTCAACGGGCGTTCGGCATGGATATCGGTGATGTTAACGATCGCGCCCTGCGTCTTTTTCAGCGCCGGCGCCGCGGCCTGCGCGATGAAAAGCGGCGCGCGCAGATTAGTCCCGATCAGGTCGTCCCAGTTTTCTCCGGTGATCTCGCCGACCGGGGTCGGGAAGAACGACGATGCATTGTTGATCAGCGCGTCGAGCTTGCCGAAAGTCTGCACCGTCTGGTCGATCAGCGACTGGAGCTTGCCCAGGTCGAGCAGGTCGGCCTGGATCAGCGCGACCGAATCCTTGCGCTGGTGGTTGAGCTCTGCCTGCAGCAGCCGCGCTTCTCCGGCCGATTCGCGATAATGCAGCATCAGCTGGGCGCCTGCGGCATGCAGGCGCCGGCAGGTCGCCGCGCCGACGCGTTTGGCACCACCCGTGATCAAGACTACTTTGCCCTGCACGCGGCGCTCCGGCTACACTGACTCGAATCGCCCAATTTATCACATCGATGTCCACCGCTCCACACGGCGATGACACTGCCGGATTGCCTCCGCCCTCGCTCGAAGCGCGTGCGCACGGCGAGCAGGTCCTGGCGCACATTGCCGCGGCCATCGACGAGGCAGGCGGCTGGATCTCTTTCGCCGATTACATGGGCACCGCGCTGTATGCGCCAGGACTCGGTTATTACTCGGCAGGCGCACGCAAATTCGGCGCCGCCGGCGATTTCGTCACCGCGCCCGAGTTGACATCGCTGTTCGGTGCCGCGCTGGCCACAGCGGCCGCCGAAATCATCGACCGGCTGCCGGATGGCGATCTGATCGAGCTGGGGCCGGGTACCGGCCGGCTCGCGGCCGATCTGCTCAATGCGCTGGCAGCGAAGGATCGCCTGCCGCAGCGTTATCGCCTGCTCGAAGTAAGCGCCGATCTCGCGGCAAGGCAGCGCGAGTGTCTGCGCGAGCGGGCGCCGGCTTTGCTGCCGCGCGTCGACTGGATCGAGGTGCTTCCCCCGCGCTGGCGCGGACTGATGATCGCGAATGAAGTGCTCGACGCCGTGCCGGCGCACCTGATCGCGCGGCAGCGCGGCGCTTGGTTCGAGCGCGGCGTCAGTCTTGTCGGCGGCCGTCTCGCGCTGGCCGACCAGCCGCTGCCGCCGGGGGCGCTGCGCGATGCCGCCAGGGCCGCGTTCCCGCCCGAAGGCGACTATGTCAGCGAGATCAACCCGGCCGCGCAAGCGTTGATCCGGAGCCTGGCCGAACGTTGCGACGCCGGCGTGCTGCTGATCATCGACTACGGATTTCCCGCCGCCGAGTATTACCATCCGCAACGCGCGAGCGGCACGCTCGTCGCGCATTACCGTCATCGCGCCGTGCATGACCCGCTGTTCATGCCCGGATTGTGCGACCTTTCGGCGCACGTCGACTTCAGCGCGATCGCGCGCGCCGGCGTCGCCGGCGGCATGACGGTCGGCGGCTACGCGACGCAGGCGCGCTTCCTGATCAATTGCGGAATTCTCGATGCGCTGGCCGCTTGCGGCGACCCGCAGATGTCGTCCTATTTACGCCAGGCGGCAGCGGTGCAGAAGCTTCTGTCGCCGGCCGAAATGGGCGAGCTGTTCAAGATGCTCGCGTTGGCCCGCGGCGTCGATGGCGAGTTCGTCAGTTTCAGCGACGGTGACCAGGGACACCGCCTTTAGGCGGCGTCGTAAAAACGTCTCGTCGTTCCGGCGAAGCCTGCCCCGGCATGGTTAAAGCCGGGGGCCGGAACCCAAGTTGCGATGTCGCTTTTGCCGGTATCGCTGATTAAGCCCCGGCCTGCGCCGGGGCGACGTCCTACGCGGCTCGCCGCTCGGCCTGCGCAACGGCGAGCTTGGAGCGCGCATCGCGCAGCGCCGTGCGCAAGCCTTCCTCGATGACCGGGTGGTAGAACGGCATGTCGAGCATCTGCTGGACGGTGAGCTTCATCTGCAGCGCCCACGCCAGCAGGTGGCCGATATGCTCGGCATCGGGGCCGAGCATTTCCGCGCCGAGAAAAGCGCCGTCTTCGATCGCGACATAAACGTGCAGCAGCCCCTTGTTGCGCAGCATGACGCGCGAGCGGCCCTGGTTGTGGAACGAGACTTCGCCGGTCACATGCGGGACCGGCTGCGCATCGCGCCAGCCGCCGCCGACGATGGCGATTTCCGGATCGGTGAAGACGACGGCGAGGCCGGCTCGGCGCAGGCCCGGCCGGACGTCGGGATAGTGCGCAGCGTTTTCGCCGGCGATGCGGCCTTCGTCGGCGGCCTCGTGCAGCAGCGCCAGCTCGTTGTTGACGTCCCCGGCGATGAATATCGACGATCGTCCGCATTGCAGCGTCCGGCGGTTGAACAGCGGCACGCCGTGGGCGTCGAGTGCGAGCGACGTCCGCTCGAGCCCCAGTCCCGACAGGTTCGGACGCCGCCCGGTGGCGGCAAGCAGGTAGTCGAAGTTTTCCGCGGCGGCGCTGCCGTCGGGCGCGCGATACCTGACTTCGATCAAGTCGCCGTGACGCGCGACTTCGGCGTTCGCATTCGTGTCGAGATGGAACTCGGCGCCGAACGTCCGGCGGGCCAGATCGAGCAGCGCCGGATCGGACAAGGGACCGACGCCGCCACCGCGGCCGAAGACTTTCACCCGCACGCCCAGCCGGTGCAGCGCCTGGCCGATTTCGAGTCCGATCACCCCAGGCCCGAAGACCGCGACGCTTTCCGGCAGCGTCGCCCATTGGAAGACATCGTCGTTGACGATCAGCCTGTCGCCCAGGGCACCCCACGCCGCCGGATGCACAGGCGACGATCCGGTGGCGATGACGATGCGCGGCGCGCGTATGGTCAGCGCGTCGCCGACCTGGAGCGTGTGATCGTCGATAAAACGGGCGTGGCCGCGAATCTTGTCGGCCGTCGGAAATGCTTCGACGTCGTCGATGACGAACCCGGCGAAACGGTCGCGCTCTCCCTTGACGCGATCCATCACCGCCTTGCCGTCGATGGTGATCGGGCCCGCCGGCCGGATGCCGAACGCCGGCAGGCGCGAGAAAGCGTGCGCGGCTTCCGCGGCCGCGATCAGCAGCTTGCTCGGCATGCAACCGACGCGCGCACAGGTGGTGCCGTAGGGCCCCCCTTCGATCAGCAGCGCGCGCTGTCCAGCCGCCTTGACCGTCCGGTACGCGGCGAGCCCCGCGGTGCCGGCGCCGATGATGGCGACGTCGGTGTCAAGAATCTGCATGGGCACGTGTCCTCCCCGACGAAAAGTCGGTTGCAAGCACGCTTAGCTTACGCCGCCCGCTTCAGATAGCGCTCGAGGTCCTCGGCATTGCCGATCAGCCGTCCGTTGATAAATACCTGCGGCACCGTTTGTGCGCCGGTGATCGCGCCGACGACCTTGGTGCGGACCGCGTGGTCGAGGGGAACCTCGGCATAGGCGATGCCGGCTTCGGTCAGCAGCCGCTTTGCCTTGGCGCAGAACGAGCAGCCTTCACGGGTCAAAATGGCCACCTGATCGGGTTTTTTCGCCTTCGGGTTCACGTAATTGAGCATCGTGTCAGCATCCGACACGACGAACGGATCGCCCGGCTCGTCCGGCTCGATGAACATCTTCTCGATGACGCCATCGCGAACCAGCATCGAGTAGCGCCACGAGCGCTGCCCGAAGTTGAGATCGCTCTTGTCGACCAGAAGGCCCATCTTGCGCGTGAATTCGCCGTTGCCATCGGGCAGCAGCGTGACGTTGGCTGCCTCCTGGTCTTTCGCCCACGCTTCCATCACGAACGGATCGTTCACCGAAATGCAGACGATGGCATCGATGCCGGCGGCCTTGAATGCAGGCGCGAGCTCGTTGTATCGGGGCAGGTGGGTCGACGAGCAGGTCGGCGTGAACGCGCCGGGCAGCGAAAATACGATAACGTTTTTTTTCGCAAACAGCTCGGCACTGGTCAGCGTCGCCCAATCGCCGTTGCGGCGTACGCGCAATGAAACGTCGGGCACGCGCTCGCCCTCGCGGTTGGGGAATCGATGGGTCGTGTTGGACATGATCGGTGCTCTCCATACGGTTGGTCGATTGACGAAGGTATGATCGCCGAGCGAAGGCGATAGTTCAAGTTTATTTATTCGATGATAACGATAGTGCTAGGCTATCGAAGCATCGCGCCTGCGCGCCGATCGCGGCGGCGCACACCTACGTGCTCGTGTGGATCGGCCTGCTGACGCTCTGCTGATGACGCTGGGCAGCGCCTATCTTCCGCTGGGCTGGCTGAACGGCGTCGTCAATCTCGCGATAGCGGCCGCGAAGGCGCTGCTGGTCATGATCTTTTTCATGCACCTGCGCTCCAGCCACTACGTGCTGAGGACCGCGGCCGACACCGGCTTTTTCTGGCTAGCGATCCTGATCGGGCTGTCGCTTGCCGATTTCCTGGCAAGATGATCAGAACGTCGTGCACTGCGTGAAGCCGCGATGGCGAATGCAGTTGGTGGAGATCGGATAGCGGTTGTAGCGATCTTCCCGGTTGGCGAGCTTCAACACGCATTCGCGCCACGGGTCGGTGTCGGCCTTGTAGCCGAGTCTCTCGCAGCCCGGGCCGTAGAGCTGGATCATTCCCTCCACTTCGCGCTCGACCTGCGCCGCGCGCTCGGCCTGCGTCGCGCAGCCGGCGACCAGAAGCATGACTATCGAGATGGCGAATGCTCGCATTGACTACCTCCTTTCGATCATCGTTGGAGCCTGTTGGCTTCCCTGCGGTTCCGCGCGCGACCCGAGGCCCTGCCGGAACGCGCGGGTATAGGCCAGACCGGGCACGTCGTCCTGCGTGTTGCATACCGGTGAGGAACCCGGCGCGTCGCCGGGCGCGCAACGCGCGTCCCGGTCCAGCGACCAGAAATGCAGGCCGCCCAGCCGGCGGTCGCGGACGAACCACGCCGTCAGCCGCGCGTCGTCGAGGCTGAACACATTGGCGCTGACGTCGTTGACGCCGATCATCGGCGTGAGCTCGATGCGATCCATCGGAATTCCGTACCTGGCGTGAACGTTTTCGGCCGCTTGAAGGGCGGACCTTCCCATGTCGCAAACACCCGCGACGACCACACAATTCCCCGGAATCGCCGGGCCGTAGTCCATGACCATAAGGTTGACGTAGTAGTCGCTTAAGCCCGCGCCGCGGATCGCCTGCAGAACCTGTTCGCCCAGGGGGTTCAGGCTCCCCAGACTGCCGTCGCTCGCGGCCAACGTCGCCAGCGTAAAACTGAACCGCAGGCGGGGATGATGGAACTGTGCGCTCCGGACGCGATGCACCAGTGCGCCCAGGCCTTCAGCCGTCTGCCCGGCCTCGATGTCGAAGTCGACGCCGATCAGGCGTGGCGAGTCGTAGCGGGCGATGAATCCTTCCATGCCGGCGTCGGTGGCGCAGGTAAAGATGCCGGCCGCGCCGCCGGTCGAGATGATGTAGTCGACACCGGCGCGCTCGAAGGCCGCGACGTTGGCATCGGCCACGCGCTGCGCATCGATGCTCTCCCAGTTTTCGGTCCCGCATTCGCCGGTGGCGAACGCCCAGGTCAGCGCGTCGACGCCGGAGGGCAGGATCGAGCTGCCGGCGACGAATACC
>JBDTNP010000532.1:0-2070 GCA_039933695.1 Betaproteobacteria bacterium
CAATGAACAACCAGCGTATCCGCATCCGATTGAAGGCATTCGATTACAAGCTGATCGATCAGTCGGCGCAGGAAATCGTCGAGACCGCGAAGCGCTCGGGCGCCGTCGTCAAGGGCCCGGTGCCGCTGCCGACCAAGATCGAGCGGTTCGACATCCTGCGCTCGCCGCACGTCAACAAGACCTCGCGCGACCAGCTCGAGATACGCACGCATCTGCGGCTGATGGACATCATCGATCCGACAGACAAGACCGTCGACCAGCTGATGAAGCTCGACCTGCCGGCGGGCGTCGACGTGGAGATAAAGCTCCAGTAACGCAACTTAATGTCGCTGCCGGTCAATCGTAATCGGCGGCTTTGAAGGAAGACGAAAATGAGTCTAGGACTAGTCGGCCGCAAAGTCGGCATGACGCGAATCTTCACCGACGACGGCGCCGCCGTTCCGGTGACGGTGCTCGACGTCGCCAACAATCGCATCACGCAGATCAAGACGCAGGAGGCCGACGGCTACACCGCCGTGCAGCTGACCTACGGCAAGCGCCGCGCCAGCCGCGTCAGCAAGCCGCAGGCCGGACATCTGGCCAAGGCGGGCGTCGAGGCCGGCGAGCTCCTGAAGGAGTTTCCGGTCTCCGCGGAGCAGCTGGCGAGCCTCAAGCTCGGCGAGACGGTCAGCGTCGAGACTTTCGCCGTCGGGCAGCTGGTCGACGTTTCCGGGACGACCAAGGGCCGCGGCTTTTCCGGCGCGATCCGGCGCCACCATTTCAGCTCGAATCGCGCCTCGCACGGCAATTCGCGCTCGCACAATTCGCCCGGCTCGATCAGCATGGCGCAGGATCCGGGTCGCGTGTTTCCGGGCAAGCGCATGGCCGGTCAGTACGGCAACGTCAACCGCACCGTGCAGACTTTGAAAGTCGTCCGGGTCGATGCGGCCCGCGGCCTCTTGCTGGTCAAGGGCGCGGTTCCCGGCGCCGACGGCGGACATATCGTCGTCCGTCCGGCCGCCAAGGCCCCGCTGAAGAAGGGGGCCTGAACATGGATCTGAAACTGATCGACGACAACGGCAAGTCCGCGGCGACGCATGCCGGATCCGACGCGCTGTTCGGCCGCGAGTACAACGAAGCGCTGATTCATCAGCTGGTGACCGCATACCAGGCCAATGCTCGCAGCGGCAACCGCAAGCAGAAGGGCCGCGCCGACATCAACAAGTCGCACAAGAAGCCCTGGGCACAAAAGGGCACCGGCCGCGCGCGCGCTGGCCAGGCGAACAGTCCGCTTTGGCGCGGCGGCGGCAAGATCTTCCCGAGCTCGCCCGACGAGAACTTCTCGCAGAAGGTCAACCGCAAGATGTTCCGCGCCGGCATCGCCGCGATCCTGTCGCAACTCGTGCGCGAGAACCGCCTGTCGGTGGTCGAGCAGTTTGCGCTCGATGCCCCGAAGACGAAGTTGTTCGCGCAAAAGATCAAGGGCTTCGGCCTGACCGGCAGCGTGCTGGTCGTCACCGACAAGTTCGACGACAACGTGTTCCTGTCGTCGCGCAACCTGGCCAGCGTGCTCGTGCTCGAGGCGCGGGAGGTCGATCCGGTCAGCCTGGTGCGCTTCGACAACGTGCTGCTGACCAAGGCCGCGGTCGCGCAATTCGAGGAGATTCTGGGATGAGCCCGACCAAGGCAACGGCGGCAACGAAGGCCTCGGCCAAGGTCGCGAAGACGACCGGCAAGACGGCCGCGAAGACGTCGGCCAAGACGCCGGCGAAAGCTCCCGGCCCGAAATACAAGCCCGAACGGCTCCTTACGCTGCTGCTCGCGCCGACGGTATCCGAAAAGGCGACGCAAATCGCCGACCAGCATTCGCAGGTCGTTTTCCGAGTCATGCAGGATGCGACCAAGCCCGAAGTCAAGGCGGCGGTCGAGCTGCTGTTCAAGGTCGACGTCGCGGCGGTGCGAATCGCCAACGTCAAGGGCAAGGCCAAGCGCTTCGGCGCGTACAGCGGCCGGCGGCGCCATTGGAAGAAGGCTTACGTGTGCCTGAAGCCGGGCCAGGAAATCAACTTCGCCCAAGAGGGCTGACATGGC